>CAINEC010000126.1 GCA_903847585.1 uncultured Bacteroidota bacterium | reverse complement strand
TTCATCATGTTCACTGCTAGGTTTTCATTTACGATTCCATCACTTGCTGCAAAAAAGGCAAGGACATTCGTAATGAAATGCTTTTCACCTTCGTTCAGCTTTTCCCAATCTTTTAAATCGGCAGAAAGATCCACCTCTTCTGCAGTCCAGAAACTGTTTTCTGCTTGCTTATACATTGCCCAAATTTTATCATACTTAATTGGGAATAGTACAAAGCGATCTTTGTTTTCTTTTAATAAGATTTCATCATGGGTAAAATCTGTAGCCATATAATTTAATTTTTAGATGAATAAATTTTGTTGAAGTAGTTGTACAAAGCAACTAATAGCAAATCATTTTAACAATTGTTCTTGTTCCTACTTTTTAACATTCACAGCTTTGTTATGAACAAATGAAAAGTCGCTAAAAAGTTTTTTTTGAAACCTGTTTTTTTTTGAAATTTTTTTAACAATAAAAAAAGGATGCCGATTAAAGCATCCTTTCTTTGTTGAGTTGATTTTTAATTATCCTAAATAAGCTTTCAATAACTTATTGCGGGAATTCTGACGTAATGTCTTAATCGCTTTTTCTTTAATCTGACGAACACGCTCAGAAGTTAAATCGAATTTTTCTCCGATCTCTTCTAATGATAATCCGTGCTGAATTCCGATTCCGTAGAACATTTTGATTACATCTTGTTCACGTTCTGAAAGGGTAGCTAATGAACGATTGATTTCTTTTTGTAATGATTCATTTAACAAACCAAAATCAGCTCCGATACTATCGCCATTTTCTAATACATCTAATAAAGTACTGTCCTCACCTGAAACTAAAGGAGCATCCATCGAAACATGCTTACCTGGCATTTTCATCGTATTCATTACTTTATCCATTGGAAGATCTAGGATGGCACTAAGCTCTTCTGCACTTGGCTCTCTTTCAAACTTCTGCTCTAATTCAGAGAATGCCTTTTTCACCTTATTGGCTGCACCTAACTGATTTAAAGGAAGACGAACGATACGAGCTTGCTCCGCTAATGCCTGCATAATTGACTGACGAATCCACCATACAGCATAAGAAATGAACTTGAATCCGCGGGTTTCATCAAACTTTTTAGCTGCTTTAATTAACCCTAAATTACCTTCATTGATCAAATCTGGAAGACTAAGTCCTTGAGTTTGATACTGTTTTGCCACCGATACTACGAAACGAAGATTGGCACGAACTAATTTTTCCAGCGCACGTTGATCTCCCTGACGAATACGACGGGCTAATTCTACTTCTTCTTGTGCTGTGATTAATTCTTCCTTACCGATTTCTTGTAAATACTTCTCAAAAGAAGCACTTTCGCGGTTGGTGATTGATTTTGTTATTTTGAGTTGACGCATATCTAGTTTGTTATTAACACTTTAGTTGTTTTTCAGCAATGAAAAGCGACTGATTTTTCGAGGGTGCAATTTACGCATTAAAATCCCCTTGTCAAGTGTTTTCTGTAATCATTTTTAAATCTTTTCAAGAATAGTGTAAAGGGCATTGAATAACAGTGAGTTTACGTGTATGAGTGTATACCTTTATTTTCAAAATGATAATCCCATCTAATACGGAACTATTTTGATTTTATTGTTGATAAACAAATTGACTTTTTCAAATTTCCTTTTCCAAAACATATAAATTTACGACTAGATAATCCTTACCAACTATGTCTGAATTAAGCATCGAACAAAAAAACAAACTGGCTCAAATTGATTCATTATTTAAACAGTTTGAAGACGTTACAAAAACATCCAATATCGATGCGGATCAATTTTCTGAATTGGTAATCATGGGAAAACTGAATCTTAATGATGAAGATTTATCAATGATGGATGATCGTGCT
>CAINEC010000125.1 GCA_903847585.1 uncultured Bacteroidota bacterium | reverse complement strand
CGGTATTAATGGTGTCATAAACAACCACTACATTTTTTGAATTTCTTTCGCATGAAGTAATGGTCCAAGCGGCACTAGCAAACAATAGTACTTTTTTCAGTTTATTATCTTATAGCATGCAAGATAACTTTTTTTTAGAAAAATAAAAAAAATAGTTTTCATTAAAACTAAAAAGTGTAATACATACTGAAGCTGCCACTAAGATTCACTGGAGCATTTAGTCCTGAAGGATCATAGACGATACAATTAAAATTACCTTTTATCTGATGGTTGCTTGGCGAATAATAGGTAATGTTTAATGTCCCTGGATTGCTATTGCTAGATGTAAAGGCAAATCCAAGTGCGTTAGTATAATAGATGCTATTTATTGATTCAGTAATCGGATGGGTTCCGGTTGCATAGTCAGTTAAGTCGAATGTAATAGTAGGACCATTTGCTGAGATGCCATTCACAGTCATTGTAATTGCTTCGTCGGCAAAAGCGGTTGTTGCGCAATAGCTACCGATATTATCATTCCATTTGATAAATCCATTGGGAAGTAAACAAACATCTACAACAGGATTAGTATAAACGGGATCTTCTTCACATCCTGAAAAGCATAAGCTAATTGAAACGAGAAATAATAAAATGTAACGATTCATCATAATTGAATTAGTTGATTTTAGAATTGTTATTTCGTAATAGGTGATCTGCAATAACTAATGCTGCCATCGACTCAACAATAGGCACTGCGCGTGGTACTACACATGGGTCATGTCGACCTTTACCTGCTAACGCTACTGCATTACCGTTTTTATCAACGCTTTGTTGCTCTTGCATGATAGTCGAAACTGGTTTAAAGGCAACTCGGAAATAAATAGTTTCTCCATTGCTGATTCCTCCTTGAATACCACCGGAGTTATTAGTTGCTGTTTTAATTCCTTTATCAGATGAAATAAATAAGTCGTTATGCTCACTTCCTTTACGAAGCGTGCTTGAAAATCCATCACCAATTTCAAAACCTTTTACAGCATTAATGCTCATCATGGCCTTGGCTAAATCGGCGTGAAGTTTATCGAATACAGGTTCGCCTAATCCAACAGGGACACCTTTAATGACGCAGGTGATGCATCCACCAACACTATCGCCAGCTTCTTTAATCGATAGAATATACTCTTCCATCTGCTTTGCGATAACGGCGTCGGGACAACGAACGATGTTGGTGTCGATTAAACTTACGTCGACAGATTCAATATTTTGCTCCATTGTAATTTTTCCAACGGAACTAACAAAAGCATGAACAGAAATTTTATGATGATGTAATAAAAGCTGTGCAACAGATCCTCCTAAAACGCGGGCTACGGTTTCTCGTGCTGATGCTCTTCCGCTTCCACGATAATCACGAATGCCATATTTCTGCTCGTAGGTATAGTCAGCATGATTCGGACGATAAACATCTTTCAAATGCAAATAATCATCTGGCTTGGTATCTTTATTACGAATGAAAATTGATATTGGAGCTCCTGTTGATTTTCCTTCAAATACACCTGAAAGAATTTCGAACTGTTCATCTTCACTACGAGAGGTAGTTATCGCACTTTGGCCAGGCTTTCTTCTGCTT
>CAINEC010000124.1 GCA_903847585.1 uncultured Bacteroidota bacterium | reverse complement strand
ATCCTTCTTTTTTGAGCATAACAAACCTTGCACTGGCATGACCATACAGGTTCAAATATTTACTGTTTCAGGTAAATTAATCAGAACTTTGTCTGACTATCAAATTTGCGATGGTTACCGAAACAATCCATTAACCTGGGATGGCAAAGATGACTTTGGAGACAAAATAGGACAAGGAGCCTATATTTATCGCCTGAAAATCAGGACTGCCGACGGGGAGACTGCCGAAAAGATTGAGAAACTAGTAATACTTCGTTAAAAAGAAAAAATTAGAATTAATACGCTAAATACTTATATTTGCCAACTTATAAAAGAGAAGATTCGTCTATTATGAAATTGAATTATAAAGTAAAACTCGTTTTTGCCATCTTTCTTGGAACAAGTCAGATTGCTTTGTCACAGACCAGCAGCCAATCAAATTTATTAGGCCAAATAAACACCATCACCACTGCAGTACCTTTTTTAGGAATTTCTCCTGAAGCAAGAGCAGGCGGTATGGGAGATATCGGCGTTTCAACCTCAGCAGATGTAAATTCAATTCATTGGAATCCTGCTAAGCTTGCTTTCAACGAAAAGAAATCAGGGTTTGCTGTTTCTTATACTCCTTGGTTAAAAGCTTTAGTAAATGACATGTTCATTGCTTATGTGTCGGGCTATTCTAAATTAAAAGGCAAGCAAGCAATTGGAGGATCTTTGAGATATTTCTCATTAGGAAATATCACATTCACTGATAATAATGGAAATACTATTCGTGATTTCAAACCAAATGAATTTGCTTTAGACATTGCTTACTCAAGAAAGTTAAGCGATAACTTTAGCGGAGGTATGGCATTACGTTATATCCACTCTAATTTAACTGGAGGAACAGCTGTAGAAGGAACAGATAGCAAAGCTGGTAATTCAGTAGCTGCCGACGTTTCGGGATTTTATGAAAAAGAAGTAGAGATTGGCGGAATGGACGCTTTAGTAACTGCTGGAGTTAATATCAGTAATATTGGTTCTAAAATTTCTTACACTGAAACAGGAACTAAGAACTTTATCCCTACTAACTTAAGAATTGGTCCTGGATTAAAATTAAAGCTTAACGAGTATAATGATTTATCATTCGGTTTAGACTTTAATAAATTACTTGTTCCAACTCCTCCAATTTACACGCAAGATTCAACTAATAGTTCTAACTCTGTTATCCTATTCGGAAAAGATCCAGATGTAGGAATTGCAGAAGGTATTTTCCAATCGTTTAGCGATGCCCCAGGTGGAGGGAAAGAAGAATTAAGAGAAGTAAATATCGGTTTCGGAATGGAGTATTGGTATGACAAACAATTTGCGTTCAGAGCTGGATATTTTTATGAAGACAAAACAAAAGGAAACAGAAAATATTTTACACTAGGCGCAGGTTTACGTTACAATGTATTTGGTCTTGATTTAGCTTATTTAATTCCAACAGATCAAAGAAACCCATTAGAAAATACGCTACACTTTACGTTAACATTCGACTTTGATGCGAATGCAGGAAATAAAGAAGAAGCAGAAACAGAATAATAAATAAGGGCGAAAGCCCTTATTTTATTTTAATACATATGAAAATTAAAGTAGGATTCGGATTTGATGTTCATCAGTTACAAGAAGGAAGAAAACTGATTTTAGGTGGCGTAGATATTCCGCATGATAAAGGTGCTCTTGGACATTCAGATGCGGATGTAGTTATCCATGCGTTATGCGATGCTTTACTTGGAGCTGCTGGATTAAAAGATATTGGATTTTATTTCCCTGATACAGATGCTGCATTTAAAAATATTGACAGCACCATTTTACTATCTCGAGTTATTGCACTGATAGAAGAAAGAAACTATTCTGTTGGTAATGCTGATATCAGTTTAGTTTTAGAAAAACCGAAAATCAAACCGCACATCGATTTAATGAAAGATATCCTGGCTCCTATTTTAAAAATTAGCTCTGAAGATATTTCGATTAAAGCAACAACGAATGAAAAGCTTGGATATGTTGGTCGTGAAGAAGGGGTTGCTGCCTATGCAGTAGTACTGATTCAAAAAAATGATTAACTCACTCTGCTGAAATTTGTTTTTTCAGAATCCAGACGATTTAATTTTTCTCGAATAAATAGGTGTCGTGGATTTTCTAATTTATTGTCATTATTGACGATTACCTCTGCAACAGCTTTTGCTTCTTCCATGATAGCTCTGTCTTTTGCAAGATCTGCAATATGTAAGTCAACTACACCACTTTGTTGTGTACCTGCAATATCACCGGGGCCGCGTAAATTCAAATCGACTTCTGCTATTTCAAATCCGTTATTGGTATCGCACATTGTTTTTAATCGCAGCTTACCCTCGCTGCTTAATTTATTTCCGGTCATTAGTATACAATAGCTCTGATCTGCGCCACGACCTACCCTGCCGCGCAACTGATGTAATTGAGAAAGTCCGAATCGCTCAGCAGACTCTATTACCATAATAGAGGCATTAGGCACATTCACTCCTACTTCAATAACAGTTGTGGCAACCATAATATTTGTTTT
>CAINEC010000123.1 GCA_903847585.1 uncultured Bacteroidota bacterium | reverse complement strand
GAACGCGCGAAGAGTAAGAAGTGGGGTAAGCAAGTGCAAGAAGTTTTTGATAAAGAAATGGATCGCTTAGGAAGAATTAATCCTGCTGCCGCTGAATATTCTGTGACGATGAATTATCTTGATTTACTGTTAGAGCTTCCTTGGGAAGAAATGACAGAGGATAATTATGATTTGAAGCGTGCGCAGAAAATTTTAAATAAAGATCACTTCGGATTAGAGAAAGTAAAAACGCGTATCCTTGAATACCTCGCAGTTATCAAGTTGAAGAAAGATATGAAGTCGCCGATTATGTGTTTAGTTGGACCTCCGGGAGTTGGTAAAACTTCATTAGGTCGTTCTATTGCGGAGGCGCTTGGACGTAAATATGTACGTATGTCGTTAGGAGGCTTGCGTGATGAGGCAGAAATCAGAGGACATCGTAAGACGTACATAGGTGCAATGCCAGGTCGTATTATTCAGAATATTAAAAAAGCTAAATCATCAAATCCTGTTTTTATTTTGGATGAGATTGATAAACTAACCAACGATTTTCATGGTGATCCTTCCTCAGCATTATTAGAAGTTTTAGACCCTGAGCAAAACACGGCTTTCTATGATAATTATGTGGAGTTAGAATATGATTTATCAAAAGTTTTATTCATTGCAACAGCTAATTCATTAAGCAGTATTCAGCCAGCATTGAGAGATCGTTTAGAGATTATCGATATTACAGGTTATACGCTGGAAGAAAAAACGCATATTGCCATTAATCACTTAGTGAAAAAGCAATTAGAGGCACATGGATTAAAAGATGGTCAGCTTTCTTTTTCTCCTTCTGTATTAAAAATGATTATCGAGCAATATACTTGGGAGAGCGGAGTAAGAACATTAGAGAAATGTATTGCCAGTGTGGTGCGTTCAGTTGCGAAGATGGTTGCTATGGAAGAAAAAGCTCCAAATAAAGTAACAGAAGATGTTGTGATTAAAGCATTAGGTGCTCCACGATTTTTACCTGATCGTTTAATTAATAATGATGTTGCAGGTGTTGTAACAGGACTTGCATGGAATGCGAATGGTGGAAGTATTTTGTTTATTGAAAGTAGTAAGAGCAAAGGAACAGGTAAGCTTACGTTGACAGGAAACCTGGGCGATGTAATGAAGGAGTCGGCAGTAATTGCAATGGCCTACTTAAAAGCACATGCAGAAGAATTAAATTTAGAAGCATCAGATTTCGATAAGTGGGATGTGCATATTCACGTTCCTGAAGGAGCAACACCGAAGGACGGTCCATCTGCAGGAATTACCATGTTGACTTCGTTAGCTTCATTGTTTTCACAACGCAAGGTGAAAGCTAAGTTAGCCATGACAGGAGAAATTACATTAAGAGGTAAAGTGTTGCCTGTTGGAGGAATAAAAGAAAAGATCTTAGCTGCAAAGCGTGCGGGCATCAAAGAAATTATTTTGAGCGCCGACAATGAAAAAGATATTCTGGAAATCAAAACAGACTATACCAAGGATTTAAAATTCCATTATGTGGATTCAATGACGGAGGTGTTAGATCTGGCCTTGCTTAGTCAAAAGGTAAAACCAAAAGGAACTAAGAAATAAAAGAAAACCCTGGCAATTAGCCGGGGTTTTTACTTTTTATCGCATGCGCTACATGTTTCGCCCTTCGATTTGTTTCGGAGCTTTTTAATCAGGTACAAGGCTGCACCAATAACAATCGCAATTACAATAATGTCTTGAATGTTCATAGCTGAGGCAAATTTCGTAAAACTTATTGTTTTTCACCTATGAAAAAACAATACTTTTGCAAAAGAATTTACAGCTATGATAACTGCAGAGACTCCAATAGTATTCGATAGAACGAATCTTTCCGATGAACAACTCATCGATTTATACAAAGCGCTTTTAAAGCCACGCATGATTGAAGAGAAGATGTTGGTGCTTTTACGTCAGAGTAAATT
>CAINEC010000122.1 GCA_903847585.1 uncultured Bacteroidota bacterium | reverse complement strand
TACTATTCACGATGAAGAAAGGCTACCACCTCAAGAGTTTGATATTAGTTTTGATTTACTTTTTTGTTGCTGGCTTTTTAGTGATGATACTCTGGAATTGGTTGCTTCCCTCCATTGTCGGGTTAAGAGTGATTAACTTTTGGGAAGCTTGTGGATTAATTCTGCTGACGAACTTTTTATTTAATAAAACATTCCTTCGAAAATTAATTTTTAGAAAGAAATGTGAAGGTGATAAATGGTCGTTGTTGTGTGATGATAATAAAGAAAAGTTGAATGAGATGTGGGAAAAACGTTGCCAGGAATTAGAGCAAGCTAAAAACAAATAATAAAAAAAAGACCTCTTAAGAGGTCTTTTTTTTATTTGCTTATTTTGCGTCCTGAGCTGGATCTTTCTTTTGCTCTTTTATATCAGCTTTGATTTCTTTTCGCTCGTTTTGCATTTCTTTAAACTGCTTCATTTGCTCTGGTGTAAAGATATTGCTTAATGATTTTTCATACGATTCTCTTTGTTTGCGCATCTGCTCTTTAATGGCCTCCATTTCTTTCTCCTGATCAACAAATAATACTTCTAATTCTTTTACTTGTTTTTCGTTTAAAGATAATTTCTGCTTTAGCATGGCAGCGCGTTTTGTTGCCCTTTCTTCAGGAGTTAGATCTTTACGCTTTGTTTCCTGTGCTGATGCGGTTGTGATTGCTGTTACAATGAACAAGCAAATAACTAAAAGTTGTTTTTTCATAGATTTAATTTTTGAAGGTGAATTATTTAGATGATTTATTTTCTGATTAATTGCGTTTATTCTTTTACTTTTTTGATGAGGTACAATCCATCTCTTATTGGTAGTAGAATCTTTTGAATTCTGTCGTCGGCACTTACCTTTTTATTAAATGCTACAATATGTTTCGTGTCTCGATCCCAATCTTTCTCTTCTTTAATAACATTTCCACTCCATAGCACATTGTCTGCTAAAATATATCCCCCAATTGTTAATTTGTCAAAGATGATATCATAATATCGGCAATAGGCTTCTTTGTTTGCATCAATAAAAACCAAATCAAATTTTTTATTTAATGTTGGAATTATTTTCTCAGCATCACCAATTAAAACTTCGCACGAGTCTAAAACATCGGCTTTCGATAAATATTGTTCTACCATTTCTTTTAACTCGTCATTAACATCAATGGTAATCAGCTTTCCATTTGGTTTTAGTCCGCGTGCGAGACAAATGGCAGAATAACCTGTGTAGGTTCCAATTTCTAAAATTGATTCGGGCTGCAACATTGAACTGATAAAAGTTAAAAATTGCCCTTGTAAATGTCCTGAAATCATTCTTGGCGACAATACTTTCGCATGTGTTTCTCGATTCAGTGATTGTAGTACATCATCTTCCGCTGTTGAGTGCGACTCGCAATAAGCTAAAAGCTCCTCACCAATAAATTCCATTTTCTCTTACTTGTTAGTTAATGATGTCTCTAAAATAGGCAGATAAAGTTTTTATTCTTTAAGCAATTTGAATAATCTATCAACAGACTCCTTAAATAACTAATTATAAATTGATAAATTATTCTCTAATATGAGCCTACATACCTCAATGCTTATTATTTTCGTAACATATCTACTGGTTTATGAATATTATTCTTTTTGATGATCAATATGCAGCTAATTTGTTGCCTTTTACATTTACGCGTCCGGTTTCTGAATTACGTCTTGGTATCTTAACAATACGTGAAAAATGGGAGCGTTTTTTTGTAAATGATAAAGTGAGTTTTAGTTATCTGACAAAAAACTATTTGCAAGATAAATTCGCTTGTCAGTCAACGAATGATAACTTTTATGTTAATGGAGCATTGCTTCCAACGGAAGAGTTAGTAAAAGCAATATCTGGTTTGGAAATTGGAAAAGGTTTGATGGCAGGTAATAAAATTATTGCTCTTCGTTCCGATAATTTTTCTTTAAGTGATTATTCTTCTATTGAGTTTTCTGGTTATGATAATCATACAGATTTCATCAATTTTCCATGGGAGATTTTTTCAAAAAATGATCAGGAGATAAAAGCAGATTTCAAATTAATAACTGCAAATAAAAAAAGTCAGGTTGTTTCATCAACCAATCAGATAATCGGTTCAGAAAATATTTTTATTGAAGAAGGTGCTAAAGTTGAATGCTCCATCATTAATGCAAGTACTGGTCCTGTTTATATTGGTAAAAACGCAGAAGTGATGGAGGGTTGTATCATCCGCGGACCATTTGCACTTAATGAAGGCGCTGTACTTAAAATGGGCGCTAAAATTTATGGAGCAACTACTATAGGGCCTGGTTGTAAAGTAGGAGGAGAAGTGAGTAATTCTGTTTTTATTGCTAACTCGAATAAAGCACATGATGGATTCTTAGGTAATAGCGTTGTTGGGGAGTGGTGTAATCTGGGAGCGGATACAAATACATCCAACCTTAAGAATAATTATTCTAACGTTAAGGTGTGGAGTTATCATGAAAGAAAAATGATAGATACTGGTTTGCTCTTCTGTGGATTGATGATGGGAGATCATTCTAAGTGTGGTATCAATACTATGTTTAATACAGGAACTGTTGTGGGTGTTTCAGCAAATATTTTTGGTGCTGGATTCCCTGATAAATTTCTACCTTCATTTACTTGGGGTGGAACAGCTGAATCTGAAAAGTTCTTGCTCGATAAAGCAGTTGCGCTTGCAGCTACTGTTATGAAACGTAGAGGGATTTCAATGACACCTGCTGATGAGAAAATCCTTTCAGAGGTATTTTTGAATGAGCTGAATCCAATTTCAGAGTAAAAGCTAGTGGCATATCAATTGCCTAGGGCGCGCGCCCGAAAAAAATCGCGCAATCAATCAATTATTAATGTCAATTTGTCACAATTAGTTTATGCATTCAGAAAACAATTTCAATAGTCTGCCTATATCTGCCATCGGAATCAATGATGATGAACCAGAATTAATTCCGTTACTCACGAACGAGGACGAAGAGCAGATGAATAATGAGAAGGTTCCAGAGGTTCTTTCTTTATTGCCATTACGTAATACCGTATTATTTCCAGGAGTTGTAATTCCAATCACAGTTGGTCGCGATAAATCAATCAAGCTTATTAAAGATGCTTATGCATCTGACCGTATCATCGGAGTAGTTGCGCAGAAAGATGTAAGTGTGGAGGATCCTAAGTTAGATGATTTAAAATCGATTGGTACCGTAGCACAAATTTTAAGAATGCTACGAATGCCTGATGGAAACACTACCGTTATCATCCAAGGTAAAAGAAGATTCAGAGTAAAAGAATTAGTGCAAGATGATCCTTATTTGAAAGCAGTGGTTGAACCATTTTCAGATTCAACGAAGATTGAAAAAGATCAAGAGTTTAGTGCAATCGTAGATTCATTAAAAGATATCTCGATGCAAATTATTCAGCAATCGCCGAATATTCCAACTGAAGCGTCATTCGCATTACGCAATATTGAAAGTCCATCGTTTCTAATCAATTTTATTTCATCCAACATGAACGCGGATGTAGATAAAAAGCAAAGTTTGTTAGAGATGAATGATTTGAAAGAACGCGCAACAAAAGTATTGGAGCATCTTACAAAAGAGCTTCAAATGTTGGAGTTGAAAAATCAAATTCAGAGTAAAGTAAAAACTGATTTAGATAAGCAGCAGCGTGAATACTTTTTGAATCAACAACTAAAAACGATTCAAGAAGAGTTAGGAGGAAATACTCCTGATAAAGAGATGGAGGAAATGCGTGAACGCGCGAAGAGTAAGAAGTGGGGTAAGCAAGTGCAAGAAGTTTTTGATAAAGAAATGGATCGCTTAGGAAGAATTAATCCTGCTGCCGCTGAATATTCTGTGACGATGAATTATCTCGATTTACTGTTAGAACTCCCTTGGGAAGAAATGACAGAGGATAATTATGATTTGAAGCGTGCGCAGAAAATTTTAAATAAAGATCACTTCGGCTTAGAGAAAGTGAAAACACGTATTCTTGAATACCTCGCTGTAATCAAGTTGAAGAAAGATATGAAGTCGCCGATTATGTGTTTAGTTGGACCTCCGGGAGTTGGTAAAACTTCATTAGGTCGTTCTATTGCGGAGGCGCTTGGACGTAAATATGT
>CAINEC010000121.1 GCA_903847585.1 uncultured Bacteroidota bacterium | reverse complement strand
AAAACTATATCGAAGCTATCATCAATAAAAGATTGAATTAGCATAACAATAAATAAACTATCTTTAAGCGAATGAAGAATCCACTTGTTCTGATTTTTGCTTTTGCCATTTTAACCACTGCTATCCTCGCAACTGGCGGTCATCGGTTGTCGGATGTGCAAACGGGCAAGGCGTCTTATTACGGGCGTGAATTCGAGGGTCGTAAAACAGCGAGTGGCGATATTTTTCGTAATAGTGATTTTACCTGCGCACATAAAAAATTATCATTTGGAACAATTTTAAAAGTCACTAATCAAAAAAATCAATTATCGACAATTGTAAAAGTAAATGACCGTGGTCCTTTTGTGCGAACAAGAATAATTGACTTATCAGAAACGGCAGCTAGAACAATTGGAATATACCAACATGGTTTAGCCACAGTTAAAATAGAGCCATTAAACATCATTAAGATGACAAGAAAGTTAGATTCTACTTTCACTTGTAATGATGTGTTAGATTGTCTTGGTCATCCGGCCCAATTAAAAGGATATTCTATTTCGCTGTGGAGAACAAAAAATCTGATTCATTTGCTTTACATAGCCAATGAACTTTATTTGAATGAAGAAATTGAAAGTGTTTATGTAGTTGGATTAGGAACTAATGAAAATCGAACTTATCATGTTGTTATTTCTAACATCCCTAACAAAACAGAAGCATTAAGGCAAATCGATTATTACGAAAGAAAAGGATATATGATTGTTAAACTCTTATCCTCTTTCAAGTAAATACTTTTTTAAATTTTGAAACGCACTTTTGTCGATTGGTGAAGTAAATACATCCGAAGTCAATTCCTCCAACGACTTCCAGCAAAAATGAATGCTTCCATTTTCTAAATCAAGAATATTCTTCGCCAGATAATTTTCATCTAAATCCTGCTCAATATCCACCAGGTAATAAACGCCTATCACTTGTTGTTCTTTATTTAAAAATGAAACAACAAAGTCTTCCGTAACACAAACTAAGTTTGCATTAAGCACATCTGCATTTAACTCCTCTTTTATTTCTCGATGCAATGCCTGAAGAATGCCCTCGCCAAATTGAAGTCCACCTCCTGGAAACTTCCTTAAAAAAACATTTCCATGCTGCTCTTCAGAAATCAATAATTGATTATTCTTAACAATTAATGCATACACTCTGATATTAAACAAAGGAGACAGGTTACTATTCATGATTTTTTAATTGAGTTTGTAAATGTAACCCATAAGATCTCTTAAAGTTTATCAATTAGCCATTTACTTTTTAGAAAGATAACCTTTTCATTGCTTTCACGTAGAAACCTAACTGTTGTAAGATATAAATGAAAATAATTCATTATCCCAGCATCAATGTTCTACATTTAAAACTAAAAAAGATGATTAGAAAATTGTTATTTATCGCCACAGCACTTTCAATAGTTGCTTGCAGTAAAGATGATTCTACGGCTCCTACTTCAAACACAGGAAATGGTGGCAGTATTGGATCTAGTGTTCCAACATCATTTACTCAAAAGGTCTTAATCGAAACATTTACAGGCGCAGGTCAACCACAATGCACCGACGGATTTGTAAAGCTCGACAATATTCTTGCGGCAAATTCAACGAAAGCTATTCCTGTGGCAATTCATTACAGCGATGCAATGGAAATAAATCAATACACAACATTACAAAGTGCATTCTCCAACGGATCCGCACCTCAATTTCCATCTGCAATGATTAACAGAACATCTTCATTAGGAATGTTAATCTTCAACCGTACACAATGGCAATCTAATTTTGATGTCAATAAAGTAAAAGCTCCTTCATGTGGATTGTCAATCAAATCAACGATTAATGGAACCCAAGGAACAGCAGAAATTCACTGTGGTTATAATACAAGTCTAACTGGCAATTACACTTTAACTGCCTACCTAGTAGAAGATAACATTACAGGAAGCGGAAATCTTTATGACCAAAGAAATGGATATAATACTACAGCTGGCCACCCATACTATAATTTAGGAGATCCAATTCTTAATTTCAATCATAAATACGTCTTAAGAAAGGTTGTTTCAACTGCACTTGGCGATGCGCTTTCCAATTCAAATATTAAAGCTGGAGGCGAAGAAATTAAAAACTATACCTTCTCGACAGCAGGTATGAATACAGCCAACTTATACCTAGTAGCATTCATATCTAAAAACGGAACAACTTCTACTGATAAGTTTGTCTTAAATGCTCAGAAAGTAAAGTTGGGCAACACGCAAAACTGGGATTAATTAATCTTCCTTAATTAACGCTATTACTTCTGCAATCATCATTGCTGTGGCACCCCATATTTTATGATTGTTGTATTCGAAATAGGGTGCATTCACATCATATCCCCTTGCACTTTTAAATCCACCACGGTTAATATTCGATTCATCTAAAAAGAACGACAAAGGAATCTCCATTAAACTTCTCACTTCCGATTCGTTTAAATTGTAGTTAAGTTGATGTTGTGTGATGCAAAGAAATGGCTTTACTAAAAAATTGCTTGGAGGAATATACAATTCACTTAAAGGAGAAATCAACTCAACAAGTTCAGGATTTACACCTACCTCTTCATATAATTCACGCAACGCTGTTTCAAAAAAAGAGGCATCCCCTTCTTCATGTTTACCTCCGGGAAAGCTAATTTGATTTGCATGAACATCCTTATCATGGCTCATACGTTCCATCAACACAAGGCACCATTCATCATTTTCATTTCGAACAACTAACGAAACAACACAGCCAATTTTATAATCAGTGATTTCAGTTAAGTAATCACTTGCAGGTTTACGATGATGAGGAGCTAATTGCGAATGCGCTAATTCACCAGGCAATCCTTTTGCTAACGACTTTTGTATTTGAGATAATAAAAATTCGCTACTCGTTTTCATTATAACTTTCTTTCGCCAATCTGCTGACGCCACATTGCGTAATACAAACCTTTTTCTTGCAATAACTCATCATGCTTACCCTGCTCAATCACACTGCCCTTCTCCATCACATAAATTCTATCGGCATGCATTACCGTCGATAAGCGATGAGCAATCAAAACAGTAATATGATGATCATCTTTTGAAATTGCACGAACGGTAGTATTAATCTCTTCCTCAGTAAGCGAATCTAATGCAGAGGTTGCTTCATCGAAAATTAAAAGCGATGGCTTTCTTAATAATGCTCTTGCAATGGATAATCGCTGACGCTCTCCTCCTGAAACTTTTACTCCACCTTCGCCAATAATTGTATCTAATCCTTTGTCTGCTCTCGCAAGTAAATTATCGAGTGCAGCTTTATTTAATGCAGCAAGACATTCCTCATCCGTTGCTTTAGGAGCCACGAATAATAAATTCTCTCTAATAGTCCCTGAAAACAATTGAGTGTCTTGAGTAACTAATCCAATTTGCGATCTCAGTTCATCCAGATTAATATTTGATGCAACCTTATCGTTATAAGATATAGCTCCCTCTAGAGGAGTATACAAGCCAACTAATAATTTCACTAAGGTTGTTTTACCAGAACCTGATGGACCAACAAATGCGATAGTCTCGCCTTTACCAACTTTAAAGCCTACATCTACTACGGCTTTGGATGTTGATGAAGGATGTTTGAAGTGCACATGGTTAAATTCAAAACGGTCTATACTTCCTACTCCTTCTGGATTAATCGCTTTTGGCTCTTTTTTAACCGCCAATATCTCCTCAAAGTTAGCTAGTGAAACTTCTGCTTCGCGATATACATTAATGATATTGCCTAGTTCCTGGAGTGGACCAAAAATATAAAACGAATAAATAAACATCGTAAAAAATTGTCCGATGGTAATTTGCTTATCAAAAATCAAATACAACATCACAAATAAAATTGCTGTTCGAAGTAAATTAACACAGGTGCCTTGTATAAAACTCAACGAACGAATGTATCGTACTTTCTTCAGCTCTAGATCTAAAATCTTTGTTGTTGTATCGTTTAATCGCTTTATTTCTTGTCCTGCTAATCCAAGACTTTTTACTAGCTCAATATTACGCAGCGATTCAGTTGTTGCGCCTGCAAGCGCGGTTGTTTCAGCAACAATTTTCTTCTGAATAGTTTTAACCTTTCTACTCAAATAAGAACTTAAAATTCCTAAAAGCGGAATAGTTCCAAAATAAATAGGCGCAATAATCCAATGAACATTAATTGCATAAACAGTAACAAAGACAATAGCCACTAATGAAGTAAACAAAACATTAATAAAGGTGCTTATTAAGCGTTCTACATCCGTTTTTACTTTTTGGAGCTTTCCTAATGTTTCTCCGCTACGCTGATCTTCAAAAACACTATAAGGTAGTTCTAGTGAATGCATGATTCCATCTGCATAAATTTTAGCTCCCACCTTTTGAGTAATCACATTCACGAAATAATCTTGAAAATTTTTGGCAATACGGCTAACAAAAGCAACACCAACCGCAGCTAAAAGCAACGAACCAACCCCACGAAAAAAGGAAGATTTATCATGCTTACCAAATTGATTTACATAATCATCAATTATATGCTTAAAAATATAAGGATCTAATAAAGAAAAAACCTGATTTATGGTTGCAAGCACTAAAGCAAGGGCAACTAATTTCCAATAAACTTTTAAGTACGAAAAAAGTAATTTCATTTTCTAAAATATTGGGCGAAGATACAAATTAACAAGTGATTGTTATAAAGCAACGAATGAATACAGCAATAAATGCTTCTTTTATTTGTTAGTTTTGAATATTAAACTTTAATCATGAAAAAAATACTAATCGCTTTGACATTTTGTGCTACAGCAACTATTGCAAATGCACAACACACAGTAGTAATGAAGGATGGAAGTAAACTTAATGGAGAGCTTCAATCAATACAAAGTAATACGGTTACTTTCTTCTATAAAGGAAGTAACATCACTTTTAACGTAGGAGAAATTTCATCTATTCTTTTTGATGGAGTTGTAGGAGGTGGGTCTTCTGTATCAACAACAACTACCAAAGGTGCTACTTATGTGATGCCAGGAAGGAAATTAACGCGCCAACCTAAAATTGACAACTTGACAATGGAAAAAGGAATTGTAGTCGTTAATATCACCATCAACAAATACGGTAATATCATGAAGGCTGAAGCAGGTGCTGATGGAACAACAACTACGAGTTCATACCTTTTGACTAAAGCAAAGCAAGCAGCAGAAAGTGCAATGTTTGATGGAGGAACAACATTTCCATTAGAGCAAAAAGGTACAATTACTATTACCTTCTAATAAAACAAGACATCTTGTCTTGATATTAAAAGTGGTTCGGCAATTAAGTCGCACCACTTTATTTTTTTATGCCATTATTGCTTGATAATTTTCTTTTTT
>CAINEC010000120.1 GCA_903847585.1 uncultured Bacteroidota bacterium | reverse complement strand
TTTTAAAGAAACCTGAATTATGTTGGTTAATTCTATCTTGAAAATTAGAAGTTTCTCCAACGTAATATTTATTAATTGCTGAGCTAAAAATGATATAAAGTTGGTGCATAAAACAAATTAAAGCACAAAAGCCTGATACATCCGTACCAGGCTTTCGCGTTTATCTGTGGGAGCAACAGGATTCGAACCTGTGACCCTCTGCTTGTAAGGCAGATGCTCTGAACCAGCTGAGCTATGCTCCCTTTTGTTGATATTACTCTTCAACGGGGTTGCAAATATAGAAAGTCAATCTAAATTCACAAAATAAATTGATAAGAATGTTTAGAGAAATAAAATACTTTAAACAAGAACCATCGCTTATAATTTAAACCTTTGAAAATAAGAGGTTTAAAACTGGCTATGGATGGTATTCAATCTGTACTTGCTCCACTTTGATTAGCAGACTATCCCTATAAACGTTTCTTAATAGCCAATTTTCTTCTTTATCAACGACTTTATAGTCGTAACGAATCTGCCATAATTGGCTGCTATCATTGGCAAATCCTGTATTGCTTAAAATCCTTCCTTTATCATCATATTTATTATCTGCACGGTAATCCATGGTTCCGTCAGCCAAAAATATCTTCTCCTCAATTAATTGATTTTTTTCATTGTATTTATAATCCGCTTTAAAATCTACCTCATTGTTTGCTTTGTATCCTGTGGTGCCAATCAGATTATTTAATTTGTCGAAAATATTAACCTGTTTTGCACTAGTGTTGGTATTATGCTCAGTTGTGCTGACTTCTACTAAATTGAAGTTTTTATCGTAAGTATATTTTGTTGTGTAAAGCAGATTTCCCTCTTCATCGCTTTCCTTCGATTCAGTTTTTATATTTTTCTTATCAAAATTATTTTTTCTTATAGTCTCTATTTCATCTTCTTCATTAATATAAGTGAAGCTGGTTTCATTACCATCTATATTGAATTCACGGATGCTTTTATTGATTAATTTCCCTAAGTAGGGTGCAGCCTTTGTACTGTCGTAGTAGTACGTACTCATGGTAATCGACTTAATCTTACCATTCCATTTTTCTAATTGTAAGTCGCTAACGGGTACTCCATTATTGCAGGCTGCCCACAAAAAAGGAAGTAAAATAAATAGATATCTTTTGATCATTATCTGCAATAGTAATTATAGTATCGTGCATAAGTATTACTGTAGTATAGCGACTTTCGAAACATACTGCATGCTTCTGATTTCTTCTTTAAATTGTAATATGATAGTCCGCAGTTTGAATAGTAAAGTGCTTTGTCTTCATTAGAACTATTTGAGGAATTGCTTATTGCTTTTTTATAATCAGCTAGTGCTTCCTGATTTTTATTCAATTTACTGTAGGCTGATCCGCGATTGTTGTACGAATTCGCTTCAAAATATTTCAAACTTATGCTTTTAGTATATGAATAAATACTCTGCTGATAATTTCCGCTTTCGCTCTCGTAATATCCTTTAGTAAAATAAATCTGACCTTTATTAAAATCATTTAAACTTAAAAGCGTGTTGCAATCATTTACAATTTGGCTATAGTCCCTTGTGCTTTTACAAACTTCAATTCTGTCCCAATAATACATCGTTGAATTCGGACTTAATTCGATAGCTCGGTCAATAGCGGTTTTTGCACTGTAAGAATTATTATTTCCCTGATAACACTTTGATAAATAGTAATAGGCATCTGCATCTTCACTGTTTGCACTAATAGCATCATTCAGGTTATCAATAGCAGAGGCATAATCTTGTTTGTAATAGTAGCTCAATCCAATGGACTTAATCTTGTTGGCTTCAAATGCTGTGAAGTCAAAATTATTATCCCGTAAATCTTTTGTTCCCGTAGAATAATAATAAATGTCTTTGTATTTTATTCCATTGAATCCATTAAAGAAATCTATATTAGAGATACCATTTTCATAGGATTCTAACTTGAAGTTATTCAAATACAATTTTCCTAACCCATTTTCAGGAGAACTAACAACTGCATAGTAATTATTAGTTGCGAATTTTAAAATAGAATAACCACTCAATATTGTTTTTCCTGTTGAGTCTATGATATTATAAATAATACTTTCATCTGGTGCAGTTGTGTATACCTGGGCAATTCCATTTTTAAATGGCGATGCATAACTATATTTAATGGGAATCTCAATCTCATACGACTTATTTAAATAGCCATATTTGCCATTTACATTTATATTAGCTAATCCATTGCGAAATATGCCTTCAGTGTTTTCAATTGTTTCATAAAAACCAATATTTGACTCAATATAACCAGTGCAATCAAAATAATTGTATTCCCCTTCGCCTCCTCCATCACATCCATCACCAATATCTTCATCATTTTCTGTTTCTTCAGCAGTAAAACCAAATAAAAGAGTGCCTTTCTCATCTAATATTTGAACATTATTTCCCTTTTGGGCGTAAATATTGTTTAAGCCAAATTGATAGAATGTATTATAGGTACTTGAACTTATAAATGATTTGGATGAAATATTATAAAGCTTGGATTTTACTTCATAGTTGTCATCAGTGCCATATTTTGTTAGCGCAAAAACATTTTTAGTTACGATGCTTATTCCGTCGTAATCTCCAAACGGAATAATTTCATTTCCATTAATATCTATTACTCCTGTTTTCTTCGTGCTATTTGTTGCCGATAAGTAATTAGAGTCAAGAGAGAATAGATAAGTATAGTTAGTTGTTGTTTTAGCTTTCCCATCTAAACCTAATAGGCCATATGAATCATCTTTGCCGTAGATAAAACAATTATTAGTAAATGACAATGAGTTATAACCTGAAGATAGCAATTGACCTTTACCATCGTATAGGTAATAAAGATCTGCTTTCATTGCAATTACATGAAATGAATCGATAACTGAAATGTAATCATAAACATTGTCGAGTAATTGTTCTCCTTTTAAGTTCATTAAACCTGAATAATATTCATCTTCAGTGGATTTCTTTTTGCCAGAGATTAAAAAGCCATATTTGCCATCTAACAATCCTTCTAATGCGACATCAATCAAGCTCTCCCCATTTCGATTCATTAATCCAAACTTATGTTGAATTCCGACTATATAATAATTTCCCGTGGTGTTAATGCACTCGTACTTACATGCAATTGTTTTTATTCCTTTACGATTTACAATTCCACTTAATTTGCTTTTCTTAACTAAAAAGTCGCCGTTTGTTAAATAGGTTACTTCGTCAAATTCCTCATCAGATACAAAAGAGTTTTTTTCAATATCATAAAATTTATATTTACGATTACTTAATAAATAGGGGAGGGCAATTTTCTTGAGATCATCAATTTTAGCCTCTGCATCTTTCTTTCTTATTGAATTTGGGTAATTAATTATAAAGTTCTGATATGCGCTAATAGTACCTGATCTATCAGCATCATTCCATTCTAAATCTTCGAGATAAATTTTTATTTCTTTATTATAAGTTGAGTTCGGGTATTTGCTTAAAAAGTTTTTATATCCATCAATACTATTTTTCATAACAGCATTATTATATTCAAACTCAATAATTTTTTGCTTTGCTTTTTCAGCTTGAAAACTCTTCGGATATTCTCTGATAAATTGTTGATAGGATTCTATTGTATTTGTAGTTTTTGCAATTTGAAATGCCATAGACTGGATATTATCCTTGGCATTGTACACTAATTTTGAATTGGGATATGTATCAATAAAAGTCTTGAATGCTTCTATTGAATTTACTTTTTCTACTTGCTCATATGCTAAACTGTCCCTATAATCAATGGCATCATTATAAAATTGACATTCAGGAAACTTTAAAATGAACTCATTCATTTTTTCTATAGAGCGGGAAATTCGATATCTTTCGTAAATGATACTTTCAAGAGTTGCCATTCTGTTGACACAGGTAGTATCGCAAAAATTGAATGATTTACAAAAATCTTTTTTTACATCTTCTGGATAGTAAACAAATCCTTTGTATGATTCTCTTAATAAAATATAGGCCTCCTCGTATTCATATAAAGACATAGCCTTTCTTTCTTTTAATAAGGAAACAATGTAATTATATTCAGGAGTTTCTTCACTTTTTTCTCGGTATTTTTGCAAATATTCATTTGTATCATCAAAGTTGCCTCTGTCTATTTCTTTTTTTGCCTTCGATAAATATTTTTCTTGCCCGAAAGCAATCCCTGATAGCGTAACTAAAAACAAGAAAAAACAAAGAAAAAATGGTCTTTTGAAGTAATTCATTATTGAATAAGTAAAATATTTATTCAAAATTATAAAATAATTAGTTTGCTGTTTTAATCAATTAAATAATTGTTGGAAATTATAGTTTCAATAGTTATTTTTAAGAAAAAATTCTTAGATTAATACGAATGAATAAACTTAAATTATTTCTTAGCTTAATAGCGATTTGTTTTGTAACACTTATCAATGCCCAATGCACCATCGACTCAACACAAACGGCTGCGGGTATCTATCCAGACTCATTCCCCAATGCGACTGTAGGGCAGTACTATACGCAGGATGTAACGTTTGTAATGCTTACTGATACGATGGGGCTCACCATTAATAACTATAATCTGGTTGCTATCACGGGATTGCCAATAGGTCTCTCATGGCAATGTAATAACGCTTCAAATGGTTGTAATTATGATCCAAGCGTTTCACAGTTCGGATGTGTCAATTTAAGTGGTACGCCACTAATCGCAGGAACTTACTCGATGAATGTAGTCATCGTGGCAGATATTCAATTTCTGGGCCCCCAAACAATTAATTTTACACGGCCGTTAATCGTTTTGCCTAACAATGTTTCTAATCCAGGATTTGCAATGAGTAACTCCTCTGGATGCGCTCCTTTAACAGTTAGTTTTTCCAATAATAATCCGGGGCAAGCAGCTTGCGATTGGGATTTTGGTAATGGACTTCAAAGTAATTTGGAAAATCCTCCTGCTATAACTTATGACGTACCCGGTACTTATGTTGTAAACCAAACAGTGACTCCTCAAATTACACCACAATACTTTTTAACAGATATCGATATTAACTCAATTCCTGATAATTATGGCTCACCCTTAGATGATCCAGATATTTATTTTGTCATACTTGATTCTGCAGGAACGCAGGTGTATGATTCACGACCTGCCATCGCTAATTCATTTCCGCCAATCCATTGGGTTTTGCCTAATATTCCACTCGATTCTCAAAATTATTCTATTCAGGTTTGGGATGAAGACGGAGGATTGTTTGGAGCAGATGATGATCTAGGGAATACAAGTTTTTTCGGACATGGAACTTCAGGGACTGCAAATGGAACTGTTAATGGTGCTTCGGGGCAGTTACAATTGAATTATACAATTTATCAGACTCCAATTGTCCCTCTAGTTGCAGTAGATACTGTTTATGTTTATCCAGTGCCCGATTCTGTTACTATTTCCCCCGCAGGACCAATATCAGTGTGTGCAGGAACTGCAGTTGTTTTATCTGCATCAGATTCTATTAATCAACTTCAGTGGTATCAGGATAGTTTGTTCTTAATTAACGAAACATTTCAATCTTATACGCCAATCATATCGGGCAACTATGTTGTTATTGCTACTAACGCTTACGGATGTACGCAAAGTGCTTCAGTAAGTGTTTTAATTAATCCAAATCCACCTAAGCCTAATTTCTCAATCAACGGAAATGTATTTGTTACTTTCTTGACAGGTGTTTCGTACCAATGGTATTTGAATGGAAATGCAATTAATGGAGCTGTAAATAATCTATATACAGCCAATCAAAGTGGTACTTATAAGCTATGTGTTACTGACGCCAATGGTTGCGTTAATTGCTCTGATTCGTTGATTTATAATTTTACTGGACTTTATAATAATCAGTTTTCTGAATTTGTTAAAGTATATCCTAATCCTAATAATGGAACTTTTCAGATTAAACTAAATAGTTTTATTGCTGATGATGTAGTTCAAATAATGAACACATTAGGGCAGGTTGTCTATGAAGAAAAGATTTCCAATTCGAATGAGCTAACTATCCAATCAAAACTTGAGCAAGGGATTTATTATTTACGATTACAAAATACTTATATCGGTCAATCGCTTAAAGTGGTCGTTCAATAAAAAATAAAAGACAATAAAAAAGGGCTGAAGAAATTCAGCCCTTTTTTTATACTTAAAAGTGAGAATTACTTCACAGTTAATTTTTCACTGTAAGAGAAATCTTGACCTTGAACTTTTACAAGATATAAACCTGATGCATAGTTAGAAACGTCTACAGTAGTATTCATTTCGTTTAATGCAGCATTGTAAATTTCATTTCCTGTAATATCAAAAATACGAACTGTTGCGTTATCGTACTTCTTAACTTGAATAGCTAATACGCTTTCAGCAGGGTTAGGGAATAATTTAACTCCACCTACATTAGTAGCTTCGTTAATTCCTGTAGCACCGCTTAAGTTAACTAAGTCAACACGTAATGAACTAGAACCAGCAATTGGAGAAGTGCTTGGTAAGAAAGCATGCCAAGCAATATAGTAATTTCCGTTTGTAGGAACTGTGAATGTATTGCTTGATAAGTGATAAATTGAATCGATAACTTCAGTAGCGATTAATTGAGTTGAAGCAGCAACATCTTGTGCTGTAGCTAATTTAACTTCTAAAGAGCATGGAGCTTGTAAGTCAAATTGACGGTACCAGTAGTCTAATTGGTAAGTTGTACCAACTGTCATGTCGAAACATCCTGACCACATCCAATCATCATCTAATGATCCGCTACCTGCTTTACGAACACATTGTGTTCCTGAATAAGCTAATGTAGCAACTGGAGCCCAAGATACACCGTCACCATTTCCATCAAATACAGCCCAAGCTGATAAATCATCACCAGCTTCAAAGTCCATTACGTATGCAGTTGATAAGTTAACTGGAGTGATATTGTCAACTGTTACTGAATAAGAATCGTTTGCTGTGTTAGCATCTCCTGATACAGCTGTAGATAATACAACTGTTGATGTAGCTGCAGCAGAAAGGTCAGCTGTAGCTGTAAATGTATAATCAGCACTGCTGTTTGGTGCGATAGGACCTGGAGCTACTTCGTTAACTGCCGTTCCACCGTTTACTGAGAAAGAAACAGGAATGTTAGAAATTGCAGATCCACCGTAGTTGTTAATTGTAATAGTTACTGGAGTTGTTGATGATAATGAACATCCTGAAGCTAAGTCAGAAGCTGTAACACCTGCATCAACTGCAGCTGGTTCAAATAATGTTACATCATCAAACATCCACCACCAGTCATAATCACCAGTAAACTTAAAGCGTACATATACAGTAGCTTGGTTAGCAGCAATTGATGAAATGTCTGCTTGTACGAAGTGAGGATTTCCAGTTGTTTGGTTCTGGCCTAAACCTGTTTCAGCACTGTAAACGTCAGTGAAGTTAACACCATCAGTACTAATAGAAACTGTAGCTGTTGAAGCAGCATACTGTAAGAAGTACTCGTTCATTGATAAGAATACAGTCGACTTACCAGAACAGTCGATAGCGTCTGTTACCATATCGCAATCTTCTGGACCATTTTGTCCACCATTGTCACTATCAAAAATTACATACCCATTAGCAGCCGTTGTACCAGCTGATAATAATGAATCAGGAGTTGTTTGTGATCCAGTTGTTGTCCATGTAAATATTTCACCTAAACCAGCGTTATCAGTGATTGTCCATGTAGCTGGAATACCATTTGCGAAATCTTGAGAATAAATGATTGCCGCATTGCTAGGAACACCAGGATTTTTTGCATTTGTGTGATTAACAAATGAACGATGAGCGCCTGTAGAAACCGCTTTCGTTTTAGTGCCAGTTACTTTTGTCTCAGATGACTGTCCATTAGCCATTAATCCAATTGCACAAGCAAAAAGAAATAGTAGATTTTTTTTCATTCTTATTTTGTTATTAGGTTTATTTAACTGCCGAAGTTAGCTAAAAACTACAATTGATAAGTGATTTTAGGATATTTTTTCAAAAATCGATTGTTGATTATTTTATTATTGAACTTTTTAGGGATAATGTCTGAAAGGTAGTGGCTTTATTAGCCTTGTTTTTTAGTTGTAATTTGTTCGCTGAATAGGGTAAATAGCGTTCTGAGTGGAGGCAGATTATTCGCCATATGTCATAAAACAATATATATTTGTCCAAACTTTTCTTTGGCTATGTTTCATTTTGCAGAGTACTTTGTTCGAAAATCAATCCGAAACGGAATTTTGTTATTATTAATTGCTGCTATCTTAATGTATTTAAGTAGCGATTCTGTTATTAACAATGTTTCAATTTTCGTTTTTTTATTTGTTGCTGTTAGTTGGATGTATTTCGGATTTAAGTTCAAAAAACAACTAGATACGGTAGATGAGCCGACAAATCATGAAACGGATTCGAAGGGTCTTAGATTCTTAAAGTTTTTTGATTCAATATTATCTGGGTCCTTCTTGATAATTCTTATTATATTGACTTTGCGCTTTCCTTCTGCCGATGCTATCTACTATTTAGTGGCAATAACTTTAATCTTGTTTGTATTGCGAATTTATCAGATCGTCATCATCTCACAGTATTTGAAGAGAGAAGTTCGAAACTAATTTTTTTTGTTTTATCATCCTCCCGTTTTTTTTGTATTTTCAGCAACCAAATCACAAAAAAAATGGAAATCAAACAACAAAATTCTAGCAATGCCTTCTTGATACTTATATCTGTATTCTTTTTCTGGGGATTCGTAGCGGCAAGTAATGATATTTTAATTCCTGTATTTAAGGAGAAACTTAATTTGGAGCAATGGCAAAGCCAGATGATTTCTTTTGCTTTTTATGTGGCTTATACTGTTGGCTCCCTTATTTATTATTTTATTTCGAAAGCTACCGGTGGCGATTTACTTAATCGTCTCGGCTATAAAAATGGAATCGCTTTAGGCTTAACAATTTCGGCCGTTGGTTCTTTATTATTTTATCCAGCTGCCGAGCAGGCTTCTTTCGGATTGATGATTTCAGGCCTGTTTATCGTAGCACTCGGCTTCTCATTGCAACAAACTGCTGCTAATCCTTTAGCGATTACCATCGGAGATCCCAAAAAAGGAGCTCAACGTTTGAGTCTTGCTGGTGGCATTAACAACGTTGGTACTACTATCGGACCTATCATCGTTTCTTTTGCCATCTTCGGAGCAATTAGCGAAGGCGCAAAGTTGGATTCTTTGTCAGCAGTGAAAGTGCCTTACCTAATTTTAGGAGCAGCATTTTTAATCGTGGCAGTTCTATTCAAGTTTTCAAGTCTACCTAATCAAATTCATTATGATGACGTGAAGGAGGATATTGTTGAAGATAAAAACTCAAAATCGGTTTTGTCTTACCCTCAGCTATGGATGGGTATGATTGCAATCTTTTTATATGTGGGTGTGGAAGTTTCAACAGCATCTAATTTGCCTGAATACATGAAGGTTTACCTAAATACTCCTACCAATGAAATCGCACCTTATGTTTCCTTATTCTGGGCTAGTTTAATGATTGGTCGCTGGACAGGTGCCGTGGGAGCAATGGATGTAACTTCAGGATTAAAAAATATTTTGAAATGGTTATTGCCGTATGCTGCATTCGGAATATTCTTGTTGGTGAATACAATTGCGAATCATGATATAACAATCTTCTTTGCTTACACTGCTGTAATCGTTGTTTTAATTCTTGCTGATTATTTAAGTAGCGGAAATCCTGCAAAGCAATTATTAATCTTTTCTTCTTTCGGAATTATTGCATTGATTACAGGAATGCTTACTTCAGGTATGACAAGTGTGTATGCGTTTATCTCTGTTGGATTATTTTGTTCTACTTTATGGCCCTGTATTTTTACACTTGCCATTGCAGGATTGGGTAAGAAAACAAATGAAGGTTCCGGATTTTTAATTATGATGATTATGGGAGGTGGATTCATAAGTTTATTACAAGGATATTTAGCCAGTGATGATTTATTAGGAATACGTTATAGTTATTTCGTTGGCGTTGCTTGTTTCTTATATCTTGCTTATTACGGATGGAGAGCAAAGTCAATTCTTGCATCTCAAGGCATCGACTACGATCAAAAATCTACTTCAGCTCACTAATCCGATTTTATAAATCACATGTTTCAAAAAATCATTCTTGCGCTTGTATTAATTTGTGGTGTGAGTCATGCGACATACTCGCAAACTGAATTGCCAATTATTCCTAAGCCTGATACTATCACCTATTATAACGGTAATTTCAGTTTTTCAAACGACATTAAAATTGTTGCTTCAAAATCAAATTATAGCGTAGCACAACAATGGTTAAACGAAAGTGCGAACTTGAATTTGAATCGTTCAGCTCATGCTTCAAAAAAAGTAAAGAATATTATTTTGAACGTGGATGCGAAAAATTTAACGGAAGGGTATATGCTTACCGTTACAGCTAATAAAATTGAATTAGTTGCAGGTAAAAAAGGATTGATTCGTGGTTTAGCAACAATTACTCAGCTTGCATGGTATGCTTCCGAGCATAACAATCAAATTCCTTGTTTGCAAATTAATGATGATCCTGCATTTGGTTATCGTGGTGTGCATTTAGATGTTTCACGACATTTCTTTGATGTTACGTTTATTAAAAAATACATCGACTTAATAGCTCTCTATAAAATGAATACTTTTCATTGGCATCTTGTTGATGATCAAGGTTGGAGAATCGAAATTAAAAAGTATCCCAAGTTGACATCCGTTGGAGCTAATCGCGCAGGAAGTATGGTTGGTCCTTATCGTGATCATAAAATCGACTCTATACCTTATGGTGGATTCTATACCCAAAAGGAAATTAAAGAGGTTATTAAGTATGCATCTGCTCGTGGTATAACGATTATTCCAGAAATTGAAATGCCAGGACATTCAATGGCTGCATTAGCCTCTTATCCGGAGTTTTCTTGTAAAGGTGGACCATTTCAGGTATCAACTGGCTGGGGAGGATTTGATGATGTGTTTTGTAATAAAGAATCAACCTTTAAATTTTTAGATGATATTCTTGATGAGGTAGCTGACTTATTTCCTTCAGAATATATTCATATCGGTGGAGATGAATGTCCGAAGTCTCGTTGGAAAGAATGTCCGGTTTGTCAGGAAGTAAAAAAGAAAAACAATCTGAAAGATGAGTTTGAATTGCAAAGTTATTTTATTCAACGCATAGAAAAGATTCTAGAATCTAAAGGAAAAAAGTTAATTGGTTGGGATGAAATTTTAGAAGGTGGTTTG
This sequence comes from uncultured Bacteroidota bacterium, assembly GCA_903847585.1. GTDB lineage: Bacteria > Bacteroidota > Bacteroidia > AKYH767-A > OLB10 > CAINEC01. Next base: position 13,051 of record CAINEC010000120.1, on the reverse strand, counting down.
GCGCAAAATGCAACGGTCATGAGCTGGCAAGGTATAGAAGGAGGAATTGCTGCTGCGACATCAAATCATTACGCAATCATGACTCCTGGTTCTCATTGTTATTTCGATCATTATCAAGGCGAGAAAAATTTAGAGCCGCTCGCCATTGGTGGATTTACTCCGCTTGAAAAAGTATATGCGTATCAGCCAATACCGGATACACTGAAAGGCGAGCAACGCAAGTATATATTGGGTGCACAAGCAAACCTATGGACGGAATACATGTACGATACTAAGCAAGTAGAGTATATGTTGTTTCCACGATTAGAAGCATTAAGTGAAGTGCTATGGTCTGATTCATTAAATCGTAATTATCCTCGCTTCGAGAATAAAGTAATTCAACATCAATCATTACTTAAAAACTGGAATGTCAATTTTGCGAAAAGTTATTTACGTCCTGCAGTTATTATTAGTCCAACAGAAACACTTGGAGAATTAACAATCCAAATCACACCAAAAGAAAATCAGAAAGTCGATTTGTCGTGGAATAACAGCGATTACGAGCCCTATACTGATCTTGTATCAATTGATGAATCTGGATTGCTTAAAATCAGAAGTATTTTAAATAGTGACACCGTTACATTGGTAAAGAACTTAACTATTGCGCCCTCTTCAGGTGCTAACGTTACTGTATTAACGCCAACAAAAGGTAATTATGCAAATCCTCCTGCAACATTAACCGATGGCGTTGTTGGCGAGTTTCCATGGACAACCAAACATTGGCTAGGATGGCTTGGTAAAGATGCTGTGCTTACTGTAGATATGAAAGATACGTTTGCAATCGATAGCGTAAAAGTAATTTACCTCAATGATCGCGGTAGTTGGATTCATGCACCTGTATCAATGACAATTCAAAATGATTCCGTTAATGCTGTTCAGGTTTTGAAAAACGAAAATGCAATTTGTTCTATCGTTTATAATAAACCGTTTTTTGCAGATAAGGTGAATATAACTGTGAAGTCAATTGGTAAAGTGCCTGAGGGAAATCCTGGAGCAGGATCTAATAGCTGGTTGTTTATTAGCGAAGTGATGGTTTATGGTCATAAGAAAAATGAGAGGTAACAAGATTGCCTTTTTGATTTTATTCTTTTTGCTCGCTGGCTTTTCTTCCATTGCACAGCAAATTTCAAAACGTGTAATTGGCGATTGGACATTTTCTATTAATGGCGACAAAAATAAATACAAGGCAACGGTTCCTGGCGATGTTCAAAGTGATTTAATCAAAGAGAAGAAAATTGCCAATCCTTATTTTGAAAATGTAGATGGTGACTTGAGTAAATTGGAGAAATCCACTATCATTTACCAATGTGATTTTTCATGTGCTGATATAGAGTTGAGTAAAAGTGCAACACTACGTTTTAATGGTATTGATACTTACGCTAAAGTATATTTAAATGATTCTCTGCTTTACGTGAATGATAATATGTTCTTAAGTAAGGATGTTTACGTTAGTGGAATTCTGAAAAAAGAAAATCATTTAGTTGTTCGTTTTCTTCCTATCGATTCAGTAGAACAAGCTAAAAGCAAATCGTTACCTTATCAATTGCCAGAGGGTAATCGTGTATTTACTCGTAAAGCGCAGTACCAATATGGTTGGGACTTTGCTCCAAAAATTAAAACTATCGGAATCTGGAAACCAGTGGAGTTGTTTTTTTATAACAACGTTTTTTTGAGCAATCTTTCTTTGACTACGAATAAGTTAAATGCCACCGATTATCAATGTGACCAAACTGTTGAATTTTATGCATCAACAGATACCACGATTAATTGCAAGTATTATTTATCAGTACTGAATAAACAAATAGTGACTCAATTTGAAATTGGTCCTGTTTGGAAAACATTAGTCGAACGTGATACAGTTGTTTCGTTGAAAAAAGGAAAGAATACCATTCGAATTCCTATCAATGTAAAGAATGCAGTTCTTTGGGAACCAGGAAGAGGAGAACAGGATTTTTCATATTGGGCAACAATCGACTTTAATGGTCAAAAATTATTTAAGCGTTTTGCGTTTCGAGATGTTCAATTAGATCAAACTAAAAATGATAAGGGGGCCACATTTAAGTTTGTCGTAAATGGTAAACCATTATTTATGAAAGGTTGTAATATCGTTCCCGCTGGAATGTTTCCTGCTTCTACTCCTGATTCTGTTTATATAAACTTAGTTAAGATGGCCTCGGAAGCAAATATGAATATGCTTCGTGTATGGGGTGGAGGATATTATTTACCAGATGCTTTTTATGATGCTTGCGATCAATACGGAATTCTTGTATGGCAAGACTTTATGTTTGCCTGCGCAATGTATCCTGGTGATATTGATTTTATGAATTCCGTTCGAGAGGAAATTACTCAACAATTGAAACGTTTGAGTAGTCATCCTTGCATCGCATTGTTCTGTGGTAACAATGAAATTTCAGAAGGTTGGAATAATTGGGGATGGCAAGGTCAATTCAAATATTCTTCAAGCGACTCTTCAAAAATTCAAAATGATTACATCAACTTATTTGAAAAATTAATTCCATCTGTCATTGATTCAATCGCGCCTCAAACTATTTATTGGCCTTCTTCACCTAAAAATGGATGGGGTAGAAAAAATAGTTTAACAGAGGGAGATTGTCATTATTGGGGTGTTTGGTGGGGATTTGAACCTTTTGCTAATTATCATAATCGCATTCCTCGATTTATGAGTGAATACGGATTTCAAGGTTATCCATCAAATAAGCTTTTAATGCAATACGCCGGCTCAATTGATTCTTCGGATAGTCGTGTCCGTTATCATCAAAAACATCCTCGCGGCTTTGAAACTATTGCTACGTATTTAAGCAGAGATTATCCTTCGGTAAAGACAGATTCATCATTTGCATATCTATCGCAACTAATGCAAGCAGAAGAAATTTCAAGAACAGCTTTGGTTCATCGATCTAGTTATCCTTACTGTTCTGGGACTTTGTTTTGGCAGCTAAATGATGCTTGGCCTTCTGTATCCTGGAGTTGTATCGATTATTCTATGCAGCCAAAAATGTTGTATTCTTCTGTTCAAAAAGCCTATACTGATATCGCAATGTTTGTCGATACGAATCAACATCAATGGGATTTGAAAATTATCAATGGAAGTCAGGATTTAGTAAAAGCAAAATTACAGATCATTCAAGCATCAACGAATACCATCGATGCTCCATTTTATTACGAAAAAAAACCAATTACAATCTATCCAGATTCTGTTCAGACATATGGTATTTTGCAAATGGTTTCCGATAAAAACAGAAATATAATTTATCAATTAAGATTAACAAATGATGATGGCGAGTTAATCGCATCTTGCTGGCATTTCAACGGAATGCCCAATCAATTACCACTAATTGATCCAGGTATTCAAGTCAAGCGTATAAATGAAAATGAAATAGAGCTGACCAATACTAATTTCGTTTATGGCCTGCGAGTAACGGATAAAAATGGTTTAGTTTCTCATGATTTGAACGGTGTCCATTTATTACCTAAGTCAAAATTGGTGGTTTCCTATAGCGGAGATATTAAAAACTTAGTGTTCGAATCACTCAATACAGTTAAATAGTATTTTGTTGGGATAGTTCATTTCATTTCTTATTTTCGGAGGGATGAAAAAACTAATTTATACTCTGTTTATTCTTGCCTCTATTAATTCTTATTCGCAAGATTTTAGCAATTATGTAAATCCGATGATCGGTACAGGTGGCGTAGGTCATACCTACCCAGGTGCAACTGTTCCTTATGGAATGGTGCAGGTAAGTCCTGATACGCGTAACGAGTCAAGTTGGGAAGGTTGCGGTGGTTATTGGTATAATGATTCTTTAATTTATGGTTTCTCACATACGCATTTGAGCGGAACAGGATGTAGTGATTATGGCGATGTCCTATTGATGCCAGGAACTGATAAAATTTCTTTTGATCCATTAGTATATGGCTCTCCATTCAATCATTCAACTGAAAAAGCATCGCCAGGTTATTACTCTGTTGTGTTAAAAGATAATTTTATTAAATGTGAGATGACTTCTTCAACACGTGTTGGAGTTCAGAAGTATAATTATCCTTCGTTATATACGCCTTCTATATTGCTTGATTTAATGCACCGCGATAAAGTGCTGGGATCATCAATTAAAATTGTCAATGATCATACAATCGAAGGGTATCGTCATAGTGAAGCATGGGCGAAAGATCAGTATGTTTATTTCTCTATGGAATTTTCACAGCCATTCGCTGAAATAAAAATGATGGGAAGAACTAATCCAATAAAAATAGGAGATAGTATCGTGAGCGATTCTATTCGTGTTGCATTCATCTTTAAAAAAACGGATAAGAACGTTGTAGAAGTTCGTACAGGAATTTCTTCTGTTAGTACTGCTGGAGCAAGAAATAATCGTATTACTGAAATTGGTAAGAAAACATTTTTGCAAATCCAAACAGAAGCAAGAGCTACTTGGAATAAAGAATTAGGTCGTATAGCGGTTTATGATTCTTCACAACGCAACATGACTAATTTCTATACTTCACTTTATCACATGTTGATTGTTCCGAATGTGTATTCGGATGTAGATGGAAAATATCGCGGAAGGGATAATAAGATTCATATCGCTAAGGGCTATACGCAGTATTCTGTTTTTAGCTTATGGGATACATTTCGTGCCGCACATCCAATGTATGCTTTAATTGATAAGAAACGTTCGCTGGATTTTATAAAAACATTTTTAGCACAATATGAGCAAGGTGGTCGTTTGCCAGTATGGGAATTAGGAGCCAATGAAACAGATTGTATGATAGGCTATCATTCCGTTTCTGTAATTGCTGATGCATTAACAAAAGAAATTACAGGATTTAATATTCCATTAGCATTTGAAGCAGCAAAGAAAAGTGCAACATGGAATCACTTAGGATTACCAGCTTTTAACGCGAATAATTATTTGCAAATTGATGATGAGTCAGAATCGGTTTCAAAAACATTAGAGTATGCTTATGACGCGTGGTGTGTTGGACAGATTGCAAAGCATTTAGGAAAGAATGATGAGGCCTTATATTATAACCGTCTTGCGTATTCATATCGTAATTTATATGATCCTTCCACAGGATTTATGCGACCTCGTCGTAATGGAAATTGGTTATCTCCATTCGATCCGCTTGAAGTAAATAATCATTATACTGAAGCAAACAGTTATCAGTATTCATTCTTTGTTCCGCAGGATATTCCAGGCATGATTGATATGATGGGAGGTGCAAATTTGTTTGATAAAAAACTAGACGGTTTATTCAATGCGCCAACATCTACCACTGGGCGTCAGCAAGCTGATATCACTGGATTAATCGGACAATATGCGCACGGTAATGAGCCAAGTCATCATATGGCATATTTATACAACTACATTGGGAAACCATGGAAAACACAGGAGATTGTCCATCGTGTAGTAGATAGTTTATACAATACAACATTTGATGGTTTACCCGGTAATGAAGACTGCGGACAAATGTCGGCTTGGTATGTTTGGAGTGCACTAGGACTTTACCCTGTAACACCAGGAAGTACGCAATATGCAATCGGAACTCCTTTATTCGATCATGCAATTATTAATTTAGAAAATGGTAAGAAGATAGATATTACTGCTAAAAAACAAAATCCTAAGTCCTTTTATATAGAATCACTTCGCTATAACGGAGCTGTTTACGATAACAATTTAATTTCTTACGATAGAATAAAAAATGGATGTTATATCGAGTCTGTTCTTAAAGACTATCCAAATAAAGGACGTGGTGCAAACCCAGAACTTTCTGGTCGATTACTTCCTTCTGGATTCATAAATGCACCTTTTATAATTACTAATAAAAGAAATTTTGCCGATAGTTTATTGATTACAATTTCGAATCCTGACTCTTTACGCATGCGATATTGGTTAAATACTGATTCAACTAACGCTATTGAATATACTAAGCCATTTTATATCCACTATACTTCAGCAGTTACTGCTTATTCTTACTCGATGAATGTAAAGAGCGGACGAGCTACTGGTTACTTTAATAAACTTCCTCATTCAAACTGGCAAGTTAAATTAATTAGCACTCCTGGTCGCCAATATGCAGCTGAAGGACCGCAGAGTTTAATAGATGGTGTTTATGGAAGCGTGGAATGGCGCAAAGGAGATTGGCATGGCTATCAAGGACAAAATATGGAAGTTATATTTACATTTGATAAGGAAGAAACGATTGGTCGTGTGGTACCAGGTTTTTTACAAGAAACAAGAGCCTGGATTTTAATGCCTACTAAGTTTGAAGTGGAATTGTCAAATGACGGCACTGCGTGGACGTTAGCTGGAGCGATGGATTTAAAGGTGGATCCTAAAGATTATAATGTACAAATAGCACGTCCTCAATTAGTGTTTCCTGCGCAAAAAGCGAAATACATGAAAGTGAAGGCGTATAATTTCGGACAATTGCCTTCTTGGCATTTAGGCGCTGGAGGTGAAGCTTATATATTCTGCGATGAAGTAACTGTATCAGGAAGATAATATTATGCAAAGAAGACAATTTATATTTAAATCGCTATTGGCATCAAGTGGATTGATGTTGTTGAAAAAATCGGCAGTTGCTGAAAGCAAATCAAGCGATCAATCAAGAGCAGGTTTCCCATTGGTGATTTCTACATGGGCACCTAATGTGAAAGCGAATGCTGCTGCATGGGAAGTACTTTCAAAAGGTGGTCGTGCACTCGATGCAGTAGAAGCAGGTGTGCGAATTCCTGAAGCAGATCCTGAAGATACAAGTGTAGGTTACGGAGGCTTACCTGATCGTGATGGTAATGTAACCTTAGATGCTTGTATTATGGATGAAAAGGGTAACTGCGGTTCCGTTATGTTCTTGCAAAATATTATGCATCCTATTTCTGTTGCACGAATGGTAATGGAAAAAACGCCACATGTTATTTTAGTTGGTGATGGAGCTTTGCAGTTTGCTTTACAAAACGGATTTAAACAAGAAAATTTGTTAACGCCTAAGAGCGAACAAATCTGGAAGGAATGGTTGAAGACGCATAATTATAATCCGATGGATACCATCAAATACATGCGTGATCAAAAGGATGAAAAAGGGAAAGGTGGTCAAGGGAATCATGATACGATTGGAATGATTGCAGTGGATTCCAAAGGTGATTTTAGCGGTGCATGTACTACGAGTGGAATGGCTTTTAAATTACATGGCAGAGTAGGCGATTCACCTGTTATTGGTGCAGGATTATACGTCGATAATGAAGTAGGTGCAGCTACATCAACGGGAGTGGGAGAGGAAGTAATACGTATTTGTGGTTCACATACAATTGTAGAAGCCATGCGATATGGGAAGTCGCCATTAGAAGCGTGTAAGATTGGAGTAGAGCGTATGTATAATCTTCGAAAAGATAAAATTGCCGATATGCAAATTGGATTTTTAGCAGTGAATAAGAAAGGAGAAATAGGAGCTTTTGCTTTACGTAAAGGATTTACCTATACTTATAAATTGCCTGATGGAGTTGATGTAATCAAAGAAGCAGATTGTTTATTAAAGGACTAAAATGATCTTTGAATTAGCCGTCTTTCATCCAGATACAGTTGCAATTGCTCAAGTTTGTAATATCTCACGCATTGAGTTATGCGATAATTATCAGGTTGGTGGTGTTACGCCATCAATCGATAATTTTATTTCCGCAAGAAAGATTTTTACAGGACCAATTATGGTTATGATTCGACCGCAAGCAGGAAGTTTTGTTTATGACGATGCTATATTGAATCAAATGTTGGAGGAGATAAAAACATTCGATGCATTGGGCGCTGATGGTTTTGTTTTTGGTTGTTTGACTTCTGACAATTACGTCAATACATCGCAGCTCGAACAACTTGTTAATGCCGCGAATCATAAGCCTGTTACTTTTCATCGCGCTATAGATGAGGTAACCGATTATAAAAAAGGGATTCAAGACTTAATTCATTGTGGAGTTACCAGTGTATTAACTACAGGTAAAATGAAAAGTGCTTTAGATGGCAAAGATGTTATTAATTCGATGATTCATCAATATGGATCACAATTGAATTTCATTGCAGGTGGTGGCGTTCGTTGTAATAATGTAAAAGAGCTATTAAGCGATTCGCGTATCTCAGAAATACATAGTGCAGCAATTGTCAATCATCCTGATTTTATTGCAGATAAAGAAGAGGTAATGAAAATAATGAATATGCTTTTTTAGCTTATGCCTGGCGTGCCATTAACGACTGACGCTGGCGGAAATATTCTTCTTCAGAGATAAATCCTTTGTTCTTCAACATCTCTAAGCTCTCTAATTGAGGATTAGAATGCACATGGCCAATAATATTACCACTGCTGTTATTTTGACTTACTGGCTGAGAGGTGATTCGTTTGATCGCGTAAAATATTATTCCGAATTGTATTAAAACAAACAATACGAAAAATAAAATGATGATGAATAAGTATTGCAGTGATTCTGATAATGACTCGCTTCTTGAATTCTCTAAATTCAATTGCACCATATGATTCGCTGAGTCGGATCTTAGTTTTTCAATCTTGTGTTTACGGTTTCCCATTTCAATCAACAAAATCGACTTCTGATCCTCCAATTCTTCAGTTACGCCTTCTAAACTATCAATCTTTGACTGAAATGAAGTCTGGTAGCGTTTAACAACTTGCTCTTCTGTTTGATTAGTGTTGTTAGCTCTTTTTCTAGGTCGCTTCGAATAAGCAACATCAGCTGTCAAAAAAACAACAACTAAAAGTAATAACCAGCTCGATTTTTTAAATGACATGATAGTAGGTTGCTTATCGTTTACAAAGTTACGACCTGAACCAATGCAAGTAAAGAAAAATCTTTCCGATTAACTGATTTTCGCCAAGTAAATAGCCACTTTCGCCCCTAAAAGTGCATTGTTTTTAATTAAAGCGATGTTTGTCGCTAAACTATTGCCTCCGGTAATCTCCGCAATGCGCTTCAATAAAAAGGGCGTCGTTTCTTTTCCACTGATGCCTGCCAACTTCGCTTCATTGAGTGCTTGTTGGATTTTACTTTCTATTTCATGAAAAGCAATTTCCATTTCCTTCGGTACTGGATTAGCAATTAATACAGATCCGTTAATTTGTAAATCCCACTTCGCTTTTAAAATACTTGCAATTTCTTGTTCTGAATCCGATGATAACGGTGATGCATGTCCGCTTTCTCTTGAATAAAAACTTGGAAACTCTTTTTGCGAAAATGTAATCACAGGAACTCCTAATGTTTCTAAATATTCTAACGTTAATCCTATATCCAAAATCGATTTAACACCAGCTGATACAATAGCAACATTCGTGTTACTCATCTCGGTTAAGTCAGCTGAGATATCCATCGTTTGTTGAGCATCTCTATGGACACCACCAATGCCACCAGTAACAAATACTTTTATTCCTGCCATCGATGCAATGCGCATAGTAGCCGCCACTGTTGTTGCTCCCGCAATTTTATTTGCAACCACATAAGGCATATCACGCAGACTAACCTTCCATACATCTTTCGCCTGACCTAAATATTCAAGTTGCTCATCATTTAATCCAACGCAACATTTTCCATCTAATATAGCAATGGTAGCAGGAATTGCACCTTGCTCACGAATGATGTTCTCTACCGCTCGTGCAGTTGCAACGTTTTGCGGATAGGGCATGCCGTGAGAAATGATTGTTGATTCTAAAGCAACAACTGGTTGATTGTTCTTTAAAGCCTCAGCAACTTCAGGATGAATATTTAAATAGTTATTCATGTTAGTTAGGGAATAAACGAGTTACTTCTACTTCTAATTTATCAGGAGTTAAATCTTTAACAATAGTCCCTTTTTGTTGAAGAACTAACGCCGCTAATGTATGTCCGTATCTGATTTTATCTTCCGTCGATTTTTCGTGTACAAATCCATGCACCCATCCTGCCAATGCAGCATCACCAGCACCTGTTGTATCTATTACATTTACCGCAGGAGCATGTAAAGAAAAATGACTGTTCTTATCATAGATAGTTGAACCATTTTCTCCTTGGCGTAACCACACATGTTGAACACCTCTTGCTAATAATGCGTTTATCATTCCCTTTAAACCTGGTTCTGATGGAACACGTTGTATCGAAGATAACTCAACTTCATTAGGTGTTACTAAAAACAAGTTTGATAAATCCATTGCACCTAATTTTTTTGCTTTAGGAATGGATACTGGCTCTATGATACATGGAATCACATTATCAGAACAAAACTGAATTAACCATTGAATACATTCAGGATTCATATTAGTGTCAGTAATAATAAGACCTGCGTTTTTTAAGACATCTATTTTTGTTTCTAGTAATGTTGAATTTAAAAGTGGCTCTAAATCGTTTACAACAGTTCCTACAAATAGTTCTCCGTCTGTGCCCAGCACTGCTGTAAATCTTCCAGTCACGCCATCAATACGAAACGTATGTTGCATGTCAATACCCGCTTGCGAACATTGCTCGTTAAGCCAGTCGCCTTCTTTATCATTACCAAGAATTGTTATGAGTTGAACATTATGATGCAGCAAGGCAAGATGGTGAGCAATGTTTCTTACAACACCACCAGCACTTAATTCAAGCTGTGCAGGATTACTAGTTCCTTTAATTGGTGGTTGTAAACAGTAAAAGGTCTCATCAACTAACGAACCTCCAATACATACGATAGGCTTATCCATTTTTCTTCCGAATAAGCGACCAAAGTTAGCCGTTAATTACATCTGAAAAAGTATATTCTAATGTTTTTCAGATTGTTTTATCTTTATAGTATGGAAAAAAAGAAGTTTTGGATTTTGTTACTATTGAGCATAGCTCCTTTTACAAGCAATGCCCAATTCACTGATCGTTATTGGACTTTTGGCGACAGTGCTGGAATAAACTTTAAAATTCTGACAAATCCAGTTCCTGGCGAAAGTATTTTAAGAGCACGTGGCACTTGCGCAAGTATATGTGATAGTTTGGGTGATTTATTATTATATGGAGGCTCACCTAATTTAGACATATGGAGAGCACCAAACCCACCATATACCTATAATTATGGATACATTGTAAATAAAAACCAGCAAAAAATAGTCAATGGCGATAGTCTTAAATGTACATTATGGTATCAAGATATGCTAATAACCCCAAATCCAGCTAATTTAAATCAGTTCTATGTCTTTACAGCCGGAGAAACCAGCAATTCTCCGACTGGTTTTTTTTATAATATTCTTGATTTAAGTTTAAACAATGGAGATGGCTATGTAATTCAAAAAAATGTACAGTTGCAGAGCTTTACTGTAGCTGATTGCATGACCGCCATTAAACATGGCAATGGTCGTGATTGGTGGGTAATAATTCGAGATTGGAGTACCACAGTACCTAAAAATACATTTTATGTTTACCTAGTTTCACCTAGTGGAATTACTCTAAACAATCAGCAAAATATTGGAACATTGCATATGAATGGTGGTTTGCAGAGATTGGAGTTTAATCATAAAGGTGATAAGCTTTTTTGCTGTATTGCAGGAGGTTTGTTAGAGAGATTTGATTTTGATCGTTGTACTGGAATTATATCAAATAATACAATCCTTGCACCATATGCCACTACATGGAGAAGAAATTATTGGAGCATGGCAGTATCTCCTGATGATAGTAAATTGTATGTATCCACATTACTTTTCAGTACGAGTAGTGACACATCTTATTTAGTTCAATACGATTTAAACGCACCCAATTTTCTTGCTAGTTCGGATACTTTATTGCGTTTACCAGCAGATGATAATGAACAACTTGGCTTGTTACAACCTGGTCCAGATGGTAAAATATATTTAAGTGCGATGGGCAATTCTCTAGATTGCGAGTTTGATTATTTATATTGCGATACCACTTGGAATTTAATTAACTCAAATATATCTGTTATTAATTATCCGGATAGTGCTGGTGCAGCCTGTGATTTCCAACCATTTAGTTTTAATTTGGGTGGTCACCGTGCTTATGCAGGTCTTCCTAACAACCCCAACTATGAACTAGGTCCATTAGTAGGTAGCCCTTGCGATACCCTAACTGTAGGTATTACCGAAGCAGTAGGCTACAAAAACAACATAACCGTTTACTATGATGTAAACTGGCAAACGGCTTTTGTAAATGCAAAAGGTTTAAGGGGTAAAAATTTCACATTTGAATTGTATAATATAAATGGGCAGATAATTCAACAGCAGCAAGGTTTTTTGGATTCTGAGTATTATACCAATAACTTGAGTTTGGTCGGTGTTGCAGATGGATTATACGTTGTTAGATTGATAACGGAAAAAGAAGTTTTAACTGGGAAGTTTATTAAAAGATGATTTAATACATATGTCAATTCGGCCATTTTTAAAATAGAGAGCTGTAAAAATTCTGCTAAATGATAAAATCTAAATTGGGGAACTCCAGAAGTGTATCCAACCGAAATCGAAGAAAGAGGTCAACGAAGTAGATCCAATCTTCGGTCGGAACACTTCATGATTATAATAAATAGGGGGATTCGAAGAAAGTGAATAGATTCCAATGCAAAAAAATACTAATGAAAGGAGCAAGCTGATTGAGGGAACTCCAGAAGCGTATTCATCCGAATTCGAAAAAAGAGGATGGATTCTACTTCTGGAGAATTTGTTTAGTAACTTTAAAATCTAATTTAGGTAATACAAAAAAATGGGAAGGTAATACAGATAATTAGCAAATTAAAAATGCAAATAGCCGTAATAGAACTACTATTCTTGATTCATCAAATCGCCAATCGCATTATTGTATTTTATAGCATAGTCTGCTGATGAACCAAAGTTTGTTTCATCAATATGAATTTCTCCAGCTGTTACTTCACCTAAGTTCATAAAGTCAACATCCATTTCTGCTAACAACGCAACAAATACATCTAACTTTTCTTCATTAACGCTTACAACAATTCTGCTCTGTGATTCACCAAATAAGAAGGCATCTTTACGAAGGTCTTCA
>CAINEC010000119.1 GCA_903847585.1 uncultured Bacteroidota bacterium | reverse complement strand
TGGTATTATCAAAAATCAGAGTTACTTAACTACCGATCGTGTGGAGTTGATTTTTGAAATGCCAATGGCAGAAATTGTATTTGACTTTTACGATAAATTAAAATCCATTTCTAAAGGATATGCATCATTCGATTATCATCAAATCGGTTACCAGTCGAGTGATTTAGTTCGTATCGATATCAAATTAAACGGAGAGCCAGTAGATGCTTTATCGGCATTGATTCACCGTGATAATGCTTTTTCATTCGGTAAAAAGATTTGCGAAAAATTAAAAGAGCTCATTACTCGTCAGCAATTTGAGATTGCTATTCAAGCTGCAATCGGAGCAAAGATTATCGCTCGTGAAACCATTAAAGCATTACGTAAAGACGTAACTGCAAAATGTTATGGTGGTGATATTTCTCGTAAGCGTAAATTATTAGAGAAGCAGAAGGAAGGAAAGAAACGTATGCGTCAAGTAGGTAGCGTAGAAATTCCGCAGCAAGCCTTTCTCGCAGTATTGAAACTGGATTAAATATCTCTCCTAACCTCTCCAAAGGAGAGGAACGATTTGAGGTCCCTCCTTTGGAGGGATATAGGGAGGTTTGATCTCTGCGCTGATTATAACATAACTTCCACCATCAGCAACTCTTCTTCGCATCTAACATAGTGCAACGCTTTTTTTGTATTTTTACGATTCACGCGTTACCGAATGAAAAAGACTCTACTTCTACTCTTACTGTGTTTACTATTTCAGCAAACCAATGCACAAACATTTATTGGTGGCGGCGGACCAATTCCTGATAATCAAACTCCGATATTTTTTCCTCTAACGGTAACGAGTGTACCCCAAACAAGTTTAAGCAGTAGTTTCGGAATTGAATCTGTTTGTTTGAATATAACTCATGGCTATGTGGGCGATTTAAATATTTTCTTAATTGCTCCTGATAATACTTACATAGAACTCACAACGGGTAATGGTGGTGGCGGACAGAATTATAACAATACCTGTTTATCAGATTTATCCCCAAATGTAATCACATCAGGTAATGCCCCTTTTTCAGGCACCTATCGTCCTGAAAGTCCGCTGTATGTTGTAAACAACGGTTTAAATCCAAACGGACAATGGCAACTATATATACTCGATTCTTATCCGCAAGATGCTGGTATTTTAAATAGCTGGTCAATCACATTTGGTCCGAATACCGGACAACCATTTCCGTTTACATCGAGCAACCTGCCAATCGTAAAAATTAATACGATGGGAAATTCCATTGTGGATGAACCTAAAGTAATGGCCAACATGCAAATCATCGATAACGGTGCGGGTATACGTAATTATATTACCGACACTGTTTATACGTATGATGGTCATATCGGTATTGAAGTGCGAGGATCTTCCTCACAAACATTTCCGAAAAAATCATTTGGCTTTGAAACCTGGGATTCAACAGGCTTAGAAATAGATACATCAATATTAGGATTTCCTAAGGAAAGCGACTGGATTTTAAATGCGAATTACACTGATAAATCGTTCTTGAGAAATGTAACGCCTTATCATTTGTTTAATCAGATGGGACGCTATGCATCGAGAACAAAATATGTAGAAGTATTTATCAATAATGTGTATGCAGGTTTGTATGTGTTTATGGAGAAAGTAAAAAGAGATAATAACCGTGTGGATATTTCTAATCTTACTCCTTTAGATACCAGTGCTGTGGATATAACGGGTGGGTATATCCTAAAAGTAGATAAAGCAACGGGTAGCGGTGGTACTGGCGGATTTAATTCTGCTTTCCCTCCAGTAAACAACGGAACGATTCCAGAGATTCTTTATGATTACCCGGATGATGGAACCATCACATCGCAACAGTCGAATTACATTCAGGCATTCGTTGATAGCTTTGAACAAGCTTTACACGGACCACAGTTCACAGACCCAATCAATGGTTACTATAAATACATTAACGATTCAAGTTTCATCGATTTCTTTTTGATTAATGAATTATCAAAAAATGTAGATGGTTATCGCATCAGCTCTTATTTATACAAAGAGAAAATCACAAAGGGTAATCGATTAAATGCTGGTCCTGTTTGGGATTATGATATTGCATTTGGTAACGCCGATTATTGTGGTGGACAATATCAAACAGGATGGAGTTATACTTACAATTGCACAACTGCAGGATATCAAGTTCCATTCTGGTGGGCTCGATTATTAAACGATCCTATCTATAAAAATAAATTGAAATGTCGTTACACGCAATTAAGAAGCACGATTTTTACTACAGCATACATCAATAATTTCATCGATTCAGTTGCTTCGTATTTACAGGAAAGTCAGGATCGAAATTTTCAACAATGGCCCATCTTAGGAACGTATGTATGGCCTAACCCTTCTCCTATTCCAACAACGTACGCAGGAGAAATTACCAAATTGAAAAACTGGATTTCTACTCGATTATTTTGGTTAGATCTTAATCTGCCAGGCACATGTACAAGCACAGGAGTAGAAGCTATCAGCAATAACTCCTCTATTTTAGTTTATCCTAATCCTGCGAGCAATTACATCACTGTCAAATCAGAAGGAGAACCAATTGAAGAATATCTATTGTACAACATCAACGGACAATTAATCGATAAAGGCATGGTGAATTTCACAGATGAATTAACTATTCCTTTAACCAATGTGAAAGCAGGAGTTTATTTCCTTCATACAAGAACAAATTCGGAATTATCGGTAAGTCGTTTTGTTGTTGAATAATTTCAAGCAACTATTGCCGAAAGTATGACTTCGAATAATTAATTTCGTTGCTGTTATTTTACACCTTCAACTCAACCATCATTATGCGAATTTTATTACTTGGATCTGGCGGACGTGAACATGCATTTGCACGGTCATTAAATGCCAGTCCGAATTGCACACAATTATTTATCACGCCCGGTAATGCAGGAACCGCTGCTTGCGGAACAAACTTATCCGTAGGTGTAAATGATTTTGAAGGAATAAAAAACATCGTTTTATCAGAGCAGATTAATTTAGTAGTTGTTGGACCAGAAGATCCGTTAGTAAATGGCATCGTTGATTTTTTTCTAGCGGATGATCAATTGAAAAATATTCCTGTCATTGGTCCTTCGAAATTAGGAGCGCAATTAGAAGGCAGTAAAGATTTCAGTAAGGAATTTATGCAACGTCATGGTGTTCCTACTGCGGCATATCATAGTTTCACTTATTCGAAATTAGAAGAAGGATATCAGTTTTTAGAAACATTAACACCTCCATACGTTTTAAAAGCAGACGGACTTGCAGCAGGGAAAGGTGTTTTAATTATTGATGATATCAATGAAGCAAAACAAGAATTGAAATCGATGTTAGGCGATGGTAAATTTGGTAAGGCAGGAGAGAAAGTAGTGATAGAAGAATTTTTAAAAGGTATTGAGCTTTCTGTTTTTGTTTTAACCGATGGTAAAAACTATAAACTACTTCCTTCAGCAAAAGATTACAAACGCATAGGCGAAGGCGATACAGGATTGAACACAGGCGGTATGGGTGCAGTATCACCGGTTCCGTTTGCCGATGCTGCGTTCATAGAAAAAGTAGAGAACAATATTGTTAAGCCAACCATTGCAGGTTTAACAAAAGATAATATCGATTACAAAGGATTTATTTTTATCGGCTTGATGAATGTCGGTGGAGAACCTTTCGTGATTGAATACAATTGCCGAATGGGAGATCCAGAAACAGAAGCTGTGTTACCTCGTATTCAAAATGATTTTGTTGACTTAATGGTAGCAACAGGAAATCAAAAATTATCCACCATTGATTTTAAAGTAGATCCTCGATTTGCAACAACAGTAGTAATGGTTTCAGGAGGATATCCGGGTAATTACGAAAAAGGATTTGAAGTAAAAGGGTTAGATAAACCAACTGAAAGTATCGTTTTCCATTCTGGAACATCGTTGACTAACGGTCAGGTAATAACGAACGGAGGACGAGTATTTGCTGTGACATCATTAGATGAAACGATGCAAGGTGCTTTGAATAAATCATATCGCACAGCGCATCAAATCAATTTCGACTACGCATACTATCGTAAAGACATTGGGCAAGATTTAATGTAAGATGCTTCAAAAAACGCGAGCTGTTGTATTAAGCACGATTGAATATGCCGAAGCAAGTTTAATTGTTAAAGCCTATACAGAACAATTCGGGTTACAATCGTTTTTAGTGAATGGCGTTCGCAAAAATAAATCGAAGCATACGCCTGCTATCTTTCAACCTTTATCGTTAATTGAAATTGTTGCTTTCTATAAAAAGCCTGGCGGTTTACATCGCGCATCAGAGGTAAATGCTGCTCCTGCTTTTAAAAATATTCCTTACGATATTATCAAAACAACAATGGCTTTCTTTTTAAGTGAAGTCATTTATAAATCTATTAAAGAAGAAGAAATCAATCCGGAATTATTTTCTTTCATTGATAACAGCATTCAAATATTAGACATCCTTGATGAATCGGTGAGTCGTTTTCATTATTGTTTTTTAATTCAGCTTACACGATACTTAGGATTTTATCCGCATGGAAAATACAGCAATCAATCATCTTGGTTCGATTTACAAGAAGGCGTATTTCAAGAATCTCGTCCGAATCATCCTTACTTTTTAGAACCTGCTTTAAGCAAATTATTTTCGGAGTTAACTGCACTTTCCTTAGATGAAATAAAAGAATTTCCGATCACAGCAACCGATCGCAAAAAAATTCTCGAAGGTCTCATCACCTACTACGAACTACACCACACACACGGCGGCAAGATTAAATCGCATGAGGTGTTGATGGAAATACTTGGTTAATTTGCTAATGGGTTAGTGTGCTAATTTGCTAATTGAAATATAGTCGCAGAGGCTTCAGCACTTCGGTCGCTGAGGCACTTGGTTACTGAGGCC
>CAINEC010000118.1 GCA_903847585.1 uncultured Bacteroidota bacterium | reverse complement strand
TCCTGACATGTCATTTTTAGAGATGTTGGATGTTGTAAACGAAGACTTAATCAAAGGCGGAAAAGAGCCTATTGCATTTGATCACGATTGCCGTGAAGGTATCTGTGGTATGTGCAGTATGTATATTAACGGTCGCGCACATGGGCCAAACAAGGGCGTAACTACTTGTCAGTTGCACATGCGCAGCTTTAAAGATGGCGACACTGTAATCATCGAACCATGGAGAGCATCTGCATTTCCTGTGTTAAGAGATTTAGTTGTTGACAGAAGAGCTTTTGATACTATTCAACATGCAGGAGGATTTATTAGTGTAAATACAGGATCAGCACCTGACGCGAATAGTATTCCTGTTCCAAAGGCAAACGCTGACGAAGCATTTAACTCAGCAGCGTGTATTGGTTGTGGAGCTTGCGTCGCAGCTTGCAAGAATTCATCGGCGATGTTATTCTTATCAGCAAAAGTTTCTCAATATGCGTTATTACCGCAGGGAAGAGTTGAAGCGAAGCAACGTGTTGTAAACATGTTAAAAGCACACGACGAAGCAGGATTTGGTGCATGTACTAATACTGAAGCATGCGAAGCAGAATGTCCGAAAGGAATTTCTGTAAGCAACATTGCGCGCCTGAACAGAGAATATTTTTCTTCGATGGTATCAGGTGATTAATTGAATTAAATCATTAAAATAGAAAAGCCCTCCTATTAATTTTAGGAGGGTTTTTTATTTGAGGATGTAACCTCGTATATTTGTAACTAATGAAACGAATACTAACTATTCTTTCTTTCCTCCTTGTAGGTGTGTTAAGAACAAGCGCACAAACTGGTGTATGTAAGGATTCGCTAAGACAAGCGCAACCGACCTACTCTTGCCCTGTTGAATACAGACCAGTTTGTGGATGTGATGGCGAGACGTATCGAAACGAATGTAATGCTTATTATAGAGCGGGCTTAAATTATTATTCAGATGGTAGTTGTAGATCATTCGATTTTGATATTACTCCGAATGCAGTTACTTATCAATTAAACTTACAGATTTATAGAAAAACGAGAGGCAATGTATTAGTAACAGTTTTTAATACTTTGGGTTATCGTGAATTCGAATATCAGATTTTTGTTCCTGACGCTGCGAGCATTGGCGGGGCTTATCCATTCCCATTAGATTTAAACTTTTTAGATAGCGGTGTATACTTGCTACAAGTTGTTTCTGATGGAGAACAATTAGTAAAGAAGTTTTATAAATACAGGACGGATTAATTTTTTACCACTGATTTTATTTTCTCAATATAACCACTTAATACCACGTCCTTGTTATAATCGCGCTTAACCATATTGATTAAATCATGGTTAGGAATAAAATTACGATTAGAAACAAGTTGTGAGGCTTTTTCAAAAGCACTGATTACTTCTTCGTTTGTTTTAGCTTGTAAAGAGTACTCGTAAGGCGATGTCATGATAACTTCACATCCAAAGCTTATTGCTTCAATGACAGAAACAGGGAAGCCTTCATGCTCTGCCAATCGGAAAAATATAGGTGTTTCACGTAAGTGTTTTTGAAAAATATCATTCGATACCCAACCAAACGATTTGACATTAGCAGGTAATTCCACTTCAGGATTAACCACACCAAATAATTTAAACTCGATATTAGGATTAGCTTCTACAACAGCTTTAAATTGATGAATACCATAAAAAGCCTGGCGCCTATCGGCAATGTATGTCATGGCAGAAATACCATTATATTTTTCGATTGCAACTTTCTCCTCTGCAAACTTAAAAGGCAAATGTTGTGGTTGTAGATTGATTGAGGTTAGTTCATCAAACAACCATGATGAATCAACAAAGTGAATTGCATGATCGATATAATCTCTTTTAATGGTTCCATTTTTAAAACGCTCCATAGCTAATAGAGAATCTGTCCCTTGCCATTGCATTACTAACTTCTTATTCAGCTTTAGTACGGCATTTAATGATCCGCTATTGTCAGTTACACCATTCATAGAAATAACAAGATCTGCGAATGGCAATAGCGCTAAAAATTTTAATTGCTGAACTTTCGAATTATATGTATCACAAAAAACAAATCTAATAGAAGCATCAAACGAATTTAAGTCATCTGCAAGTCGTTTGCTGAACAAAGGCAATCCATTGATAAGTACAAGCATTATTTATAATGTAAATGACAATATTTTAAATAGTGTTCTTAAGCACTATCCCATTTTCAAATTGTCAAATTCTCCAATTAATCAAGCAAACTACTCCTTCACCAATTTTATTGCTCCAACAGAACCATCAACAAGATTTAAATAATAAACCCCTTTCGGAAATTCTGTTAAGTCAACTTTAAAGTCGTTACTATTAATAACTCCTTCACTCATTCTTTTCCCTTCTACATTTGTAATGATATACTTCTTATCGATTCCAAAATTTAACTGAATTGAAACCACATCTTTTGTTGGGTTAGGAAAAACAACGGCTTGATTTTTTTCCTGATTATTAATTCCAGTTGTAACTTGTGAATTATACAAAGCAGTTACTTCAGCTTGCGTTAACGAACGATTCCAGATACCAATATCATCAAATACACCAGCATAATAATTTCCACTTGGACCTCTTCCTAACCATAATGGTTGATTTACGCCTGTTGATCCTGTTCCAGTAAAATTAGTGCTGTCCATTAAAACGCCATCGCGATATAATTTCATTTTGGTATTAGAGTACGTTCCTACTAAATGCATCCATGCTCCGATTGTATCAGTACAATTTAACCATGTCCAAGGTGATTGTTGCTTACAAGTACCGAACTGTACGCCTGTTCCGCCCTGAATATTTGAAATAAAATTACCCGAATTTAGATTACCTGACATTATAACAACCCCTGATGATGGCTGTACACTTTTCTTCACCCAAACAGAATAAGTAAATGCACCTGACTGCGAAAATGTAAACGTTGGATTAGCCAGTTGCATCCATTGGGTTCCTAAACCATCAACAAACGCTGCCGCATTTACATTTCCAAAACGATCGGGAACGAAAGTAGCACCATAGTTTGCCAATGTATTTAAAGATGCATTATTGGCGTTTGCACCATTTCCGTTAAAATTATACCAAGCAAGTAAACCTGTAGTTGGTACATACGATGGTACTTGTGCAAATAAAATATTAGTTGCAAATATTGCGATTAGCGTTAGTAATTGTTTTTTCATTGTAACAGATTTTAGTTTATAAAAATAAAAAAAATAATTTGAATAAGGTACATGTAGTTATTTTTCAATTATGATATCGTATTTAGCCAATAGTCCAACTAAACCATCGACTGAAAATTTTGCTTTCTTGATTTGATTAACCTCTGGGTCAATAAAATAATTATACGATGTTCGAAGGTCAGCTTTTTCGAGAATAGTACGATCAAAAATTGCCTGCAGCAAATTACAATTATCAAAAATAGATGCTGTTAAATCAGCCTCGGCAAAATCTACGTCTTCTAATTGTGAATCTTTGAAAACTGTTTTTACAATATATGATTTATAAAACGACGAGTGATTAAGTTGACAATTCGTAAAACTAAACGATAGTCCAAAGTCGTTACAAGTATCAAAACGAAGTCCTAGCATTTTACAATCTTTAAATTGCACATCTCTAAAAGAAGTCTTGTTCAATTTTGCTAAACTTAAATCACACGAATTAAAAGTACAATCGGTAAAAGCGAATTGCGATAAATCCGTGTTTGAAAAATTACAATTTTTGAATGTACAGCTATCGTATTCACCTTTTACTAGTTCATCAATTTTATCAAAGATTTTAGCTTGTACAAATACTTGTTCCATTTGCTTATTGACTACCAATAATTTTAATAGTTAAAAATTTATTTAAGCGTATAATTATCTAAGGACCTCTCCTCCTACTACACTCACATAGGTGCGCAGTTCCTCGAAGTACTCATTAAATTCATTTCCAAATTCAGAGTAGTATCGATCTAGATAAATAGCTGCTACATCCATTTTTGATTCGAACTTTGTTCGCTTCGACATTCCAGTAAGTGTCTTATTTATTCCAGCAATGGTTTTATAATTCAACAACCAATTTTGAGGAATCATATATTGAATCATCTGCTGCGTTCTGATGGGCAATCGATGCTGATTATTATTTAATAACGTATAAAAGTTATCAGCGTAAAGTGATAAGTCTTCGTGATGATATTGCTCCCACTTTATTGCTAAATAATGATCATAAAAAACATCAACAATAACGGGAGAATATTTTCCAAATTCACTTCTCAACCTAATTTTACTTTGCTCCACCACTTTATGCGTATCCGTAAATTCATCTATCAACCGATGTAGTTTAATTCCTTTTACAATCTCCTCATCGAATAACTCTATCTGTTTTCCCTTTACATGATCGGCAATAAAATTCCCAATCATTATTTCATGATTGTTTCCACTCAAATAAAGGTGCGCTAAATAGTTCATCGATTAAATAAAAAAGCCGATTGATTTACAACCGGCTTAGTGTATTAAGCAATTGCTTCTTCGTATGAACTTATATCAGGACATGTACAAACGAGATTACGATCACCGTATGCATTGTCTACTCGCTTAACTGTAGGCCAGAATTTATTTTCCGATAACCAAGATGCTGGATAAGCAGCTTGCTTTCTAGTGTAAGGATAATTCCAGTTATCAGAAGTTAATTCTTCAGCTGTATGTGGTGCATTCACCAAAACATTGTTATGCTTATCGCCTTCGCCATTCTCTAAAGCACGAATTTCTTCACGAATAGAAATCATGGCATCACAGAAACGATCTAACTCTTCTTTCGATTCACTTTCTGTAGGCTCAACCATTAATGTTCCTGCTACGGGGAAAGCTACTGTTGGAGCATGGAATCCATAATCCATCAGACGCTTAGCTATATCACCAGCTTCTATTCCTGCAGATTGCTTAAATGCACGACAATCTAAAATCATCTCATGCGCGCAATGTCCGTGAGTACCTTTGTATAAAATCGGATAATGCCCTTCTAAACGAGTCTTCATATAGTTGGCATTAAGAATTGCATACTTAGTTGCATCAGTAACACCTTTACTACCTAACATTTTAATATATCCGTAAGAGATAAGCAAGATCAATGCACTTCCCCAAGGAGCTGCACTAACTGCTGTGCCTATACGCTCTTTGCTGATATTGATAACAGCATGATTTGAAAGGTAAGGAGCTAAATGACTTCTCACACCAATAGGGCCCATTCCAGGACCACCACCACCATGAGGGATTGCGAAGGTCTTATGTAAGTTCAAATGGCAAACATCAGCACCAATCATTCCTGGACTTGTTAATCCAACCTGCGCATTCATGTTAGCACCATCCATGTAAACTTGTCCGCCGTTATCATGAATAATTTGTGTTAACTCACGGATACCTTCTTCATACACACCGTGTGTACTTGGATAAGTAACCATCACAGCAGCTAAATTATCTTTATGCTTCTCAGCTTTTTCTTTCAAGTCAGCAATGTCAACGTTTCCGTTCTCATCACATTTAGTAACGACAACATTCCAACCCGCCATTACTGCTGACGCTGGATTAGTACCATGCGCACTTTGCGGAATTAAAACAATATTACGATGTCCTTCGCCTTTTGCTTGCAAGTATCCACGGATAGCCATCAAACCTGCGTACTCTCCCTGCGCACCTGAATTAGGCTGCAATGAGATAGCATCGAATCCTGTAACATCGCATAAATGACTTTCAAGTTCTCTGATGATTTGCTGATATCCTTGCGTCTGATCTAATGGCGCAAACGGATGAATATTATTCCATAGAGGCCAGCTTAAAGGCATCATTTCACTCGTTGCATTTAATTTCATCGTACATGAACCTAATGCAATCATCGAATGATTTAATGCTAAATCTTTATTCTCTAAATGTTTTATGTAGCGTAACATATCTGTTTCGCTTCTGTATTTATTGAAAACAATATTGGTTAAGAATGTAGACTTTCTGCTTAATGAATAATCAGCATTGATAACACTAGCGTTTGTTGATTCAAATACAGCATCACTTCCGTTCGCATTTGCAAAAACAGCAACGATATCATTAAGATCATTCGTTGAAGTTGTTTCATCAACAGCAATTACAACTGCATCATCTTCGTATCTGAAATTAATTCCTTTTGCAACTGCATTTGCTTTTATCATAGCTGCCATACCGTTAGCCGCTACTGTAATAGTATCGAAATATGCTTCATGTGCCAGTTCATAACCAGCATTTTTCAAAGCACTTGCTAAATCACAAGCTTTATTATGCACGGATGCAGCAATTGATTTTACTCCATCTGATCCATGATAAACAACATACATTGAAGCCATAACAGCTAACAATACCTGCGCTGTACAAATGTTAGAAGTAGCTTTATCACGTTTGATATGTTGCTCACGCGTTTGTAATGCCATACGTAACGCAGGCTTACCAGCAGCATCTAAACTTAATCCGATAATTCTTCCTGGAATATCACGCTTATAATCTTCTTTCGTTGCAAAAAATGCTGCATGAGGTCCGCCATAACCCATCGGAACTCCGAAGCGCTGTGAATTTCCAACAACAACATCAGCACCCCACTCACCTGGAGGCGTTAACATCACTAACGATAAAATATCAGCAGCAACCACTACACGAATATCCTTCGTTTTACACTTCGCTGTGA
The DNA here is from genome assembly GCA_903847585.1 of uncultured Bacteroidota bacterium. Taxonomy (GTDB): domain Bacteria; phylum Bacteroidota; class Bacteroidia; order AKYH767-A; family OLB10; genus CAINEC01. Next base: position 6,244 of record CAINEC010000118.1, on the reverse strand, counting down.
AACCGCTGTAATCGTTGATTACCCCACTCTTTCCTGGATATTGTAATATTACTCCGTAGAAATCATCATCAAAACTAAACGAAGCATAATCGCCAATTTCTAATTCAATTCCTAAAGGTTCCGCACGTGTTTTTAATACATCTATCGTTTGAGGAAAAACTTCATCAGACACAAAGAACTTCACTGCATTATTCTTCACCTTATCCTTGCTTCTTGTGTGGAACAACATCGTCATTCCTTCTGCCGCTGCCGTAGCTTCATCTAATAAAGATGCGTTTGCCATTGGCAATCCTGTTAAATCAGAAACAATCGTTTGATAATTTAACAAAGCTTCTAAACGACCTTGAGCGATTTCGGCCTGATAAGGAGTATAAGCGGTATACCAACCTGGATTTTCAAAAATATTTCTTAAAATAACAGGAGGAGTAATGGTACCATAATAACCTAATCCGATGTACGAACGAAACATTTTATTCTTGGCTGCTACCTTTCTCAGGTCATTGATATAAGTTGTCTCATCAACAGCTTCGCCGATTGATAATTCCTTCGACAAACGAATGTCAGACGGGATGGTTTGATTAATCAATTCATCAATAGAAGCAACTCCTATTGCTTTTAACATTTCTGCTGTTTCCTGGTGACCAGGTCCGATATGGCGATCGGAAAATGAATAAAGTGACATATGGCGTAATTAAGGTTGCAAATTTATAAAATGCTTATCTGAAATTTGATGTTTAATGGCTCGAAATGCAAAATATTTGATATTTAAAGGGACTGATTTTCAGCTATCAGAGGAATAACCCCAAATCAGTGTGATTTGTTTTGTGATTTATTAAAAATACATGGCTGAAAACTTCTTTGATTTCTGATTTAATTACTGCATATCTCATTATCAAATAAGTAGTTTTGATTATTATGAAAAAGGTCCTATCTACACTTTCGGCAGCCTGCCTAATGGTATTAGTATTTGCCAACACAGCAAACTGTCAGCAAAAGATTAAATTACTCAATGGAAAAACAATTTACCCCACTTCGTATTCAATTGGGGAGATGTTTGTCAATTATAAACTAGAAGGCGACAATCCTAAAAAGTTAAGATTAGTAGATAAGTATGATGTTTTTTCAGTGACTGATGCAGAAAACAAAGAGGATGTCCTTTATAAGCCAGTAGATAGTCTAGATTTTTCTGTAGAAGATGCCCGTTTGTATATGGATGGAGAAAATGCGGCAAGGACATATTTTAATAAACCAGGGGTTAAAATTTCTGCTGCTGGTGTTGGATTAGCCTCTGGAGTTTTAAGTTTCTATTCGCTACCAATTCCATTCTTTTACGGTATTGCGATTACCCAGAGAAACCCAAAGAAAATTCAGATTCCAGAAGAGTTCAAAAACATGGAAAATAACGAAGCATTTCGCTTTGGATACAACAGGGAGGCAAGAAACATTAAAATGAAGCAAAGTTTAAAATATGGATATATCAGCCTTGGGGTTAGTCTTGCAACGTTATTTTTGATTGTAAAATAGCCTTGAATGTTTAATGGCAGATTGTTTCATCATTTAACGCTTGCCGTTACTGCATTACTTTTCTTTTTATCCTCTATAACACTTTTCTTTTCAATCGAATTAATTGCCTTGTCTTTGGCAGTATTTGTTGGGACATATTTCATCTATCGATTGTCGGTTTGGGTACCCGTTATTAGTAATAAAATTCCTTTATTGAGCTTTTATGAAAAGCCTAATAAGAACGAGTTTATCCTTTATATAATACTCATTTCATGCTGTTGCTTTTACTTAAGTATAGAGACTGTTATCCTGTTGGGTGGATGGGGGCTCATATCCGCACTGTATTTTACCAATTTAAAAATCGGGACGATTGAGTTAAAAGGATTAAGGTCTATTCCATTAATTAAAACGGTACTGTTAGCATTCATGTGGACAGCCATAGGGTACCTATTTTCTTTGAAAAGTGGGTTTAACTCAAGCATCCTATTGATAAATTTCATCATCAGGTTTACTATTATTTTTCTCATTTGCTTAGGAGTCGACTTAAGAGATATTGAAAAAGATAATCGTGCGGGAACTATTACTCTTGCCACTTATCTCGGATTTAATACACTCAAAACATTAATGCTTGTTGCTAATACTATTCTCTTGATATTCTTGTTTAATTATAGCTCAGCTAACCAAATCGATTTATTTATTAGCGGAATGCTATTTTTTATCCTGTTGCGCATTAAAATAAATCAAAGCAGGCAAACGTTTACTTTACTGTTAGATGGAACATTATTCATCTATTCTTTCTTAAACTTTATTGCCACTTATATTCGATTCTGCTAACTTTGTACAATGAAATTAAAATCAGTTGCTGTCTTTATTGTTTTCCTACTCATAGGACATGCGAATTGCTTTGCATTTGAAAATCCTAATCCGATATTTGGCAATAACAAAGACAAAAAAAAAGTAAAACCTTTTTTTCAATTTGACAATTACTATTCATTTATTGGCAATGAAAAGGCAGATGTTTTTGGATTTAAAGCTGGAGTGGAAGTAAATCAAAAATGGAGATTTGGAGTAGGCTACAACAAGATTAAATCTGATATCATTGAATGGAAAGTACTTCCTGAAGAAGAAAAACCTTATTGGCCAACTGGAAATATTGTAAAGAGTCAGTTGTACCTCAACTATTACCCACTCTTAGCCGAATACGTTTTTTATAATAAAGATCCATGGCAAGCCTCTATTCCATTTACAGTTGGGTATGGGAACTCCTATTTCAGCTATTACGATGTAAACAACAATAAGCGCAAAATATTTGACCATTCCATTTTAATTACAGAATTAGGTGTAACCGGTCAGGTAAAAGTTTTTAAATGGATTGGATTAGGCGCAGGTGTAGGCTATCGTTACCTTCTGATGAATAATCCTGATATTGAAACCAAGGTTAGCTCGCCTGTTTATACAATTCGGATTAAGATTTTTCCTGGAGCATTAATCAAAACGTTTTTTCCCAACTTAAGTGGTGAGTGGTAACTACCATCTTCAACAATTCTTATATTTGATACATGAATAATTTAAGCTTCGATGATATTTATATGGACCTAGCCCAAAACTTATCACGCAAATCGCATTGTGTGAAAGCAAAGGTAGGAGCCGTCATTTCAAAAGATACCCGTATCGTTTCTCTTGGATATAATGGTCCGCCAGCGGGCACGCATAATTGCGATCAGGAATGGCCACAAGACGGATGTGCGAGAGATAGAAAAGGCGGATGTTCGTTAGCGTTACATGCCGAGGCAAACGCTATTTTATATGCTTCCAAAAATCAAATTACAATGGAAGGATCTACGCTGTACGTTACATTGTCGCCTTGCTTAGCCTGCGCTAAAATTATTTACACAACAGGAATTAAAAAAGTTATTTATTTAGAATCCTATGCTGCTTTTAAAGGAATTGATATCGAAGAAGGCGTAGAATTCCTTAAAAAATTTGGTGTTTCCGTTGAACAATATCAACGATCATAAAATGAACGAACAAAGAAATTCGAAATCACGTTCCGTATTCTTATTCGGAATAGCATTGGCTTTAGGTGTTTATATTGGTGATAAATTAGGCTCTATTACAGTATTAAACTCCGAAAATAAAATTGACGAAGTATTACAGCATATCAATTCTAATTATGTTGATACTTTAAATATTACGGAAATTCAAGACAAAGCAATCTCATCGCTGTTAGGTGAACTTGATCCTCACTCAAGTTATATTCCTGCATCAGAATTAAAAGGAGTTAATGAAGATTTAGATGGCAACTTCGAAGGAATTGGCGTTGAATTCAGAATTTTAAATGATACTGTTATTGTATTGCATGTAATTGAAAATGGACCTAGTGAAAAAGCAGGATTACATGATGGAGATCGCATTGTTAAAGTGAACGATAAAAACATTGCGGGAATTAAAATCACTAATAGTGATGTAATGAAATTGCTTAAGGGAGAAGGAGGGACAAAAGTGAATGTAACCGTATACCGAAAAGCAATTGACAAATCGTTAAGCTATAAAATTACAAGAGGTAAAATTCCTATTCATAGTATAACGACATCGTATATGTGCAATCGCGATGTAGGCTATATTTTAGTTGATCGATTTGCAGCGAACACAACAGATGAGTTTCATGAAGCCGCTGAAAAATTGCTGAAAGCCGGAATGAAAAAACTAATTATCGACGTAAGAAATAATCCTGGTGGATATTTAGAAACGGCAGTAGATATGCTTGATGAAATTATTGGCGGAGAAAAACTAGTTGTTTATACAGAAGGGAATAATCGAAGAAAACAAGAATATAAAACTTCTAAATCTGGCATGTTAGAAGATATTAAAATTGCAGTTTTAATTAATGAAAACTCAGCCTCAGCAGCAGAAATTCTAGCAGGTGCATTACAAGATTGGGATCGAGCTGATATCATCGGACGAAGAAGCTTCGGTAAAGGATTAGTTCAAGAACAGCAAAACATAAGCGATGGCTCAGCAATTCGTTTAACCGTTGCACGCTATTACATTCCTTCGGGAAGATGCATTCAGAAACCATATATCAAGGGAGATAACTCTTACTTTGAGGACACTTATGATAGAGAGTTAAATGGAGAATTATTCTCAGTAGATAGTATAAAAATCGATAAGAAAAAATCTTATAAAACAGCTAGCGGTAGACCAGTGTATGGTGGTGGTGGAATTATTCCTGACTTTTTTGTCCCTTTGGATACTAGTAGTAACAGTGTATACTTGAATAAACTTTTCGCATTAAATATCTTCAGTGATTTTTGCTACAATTACGCAGACAATAATATGGCGAAATTGAAAAGTTATCAATCTGCTGCTGACTTCTCTGCTAAATACAATGTGGATGATAAGTTAATGAATGAATTCACGCAATTTGCAAGTAAGCAAGGAGTACAATTAGATCAAGCAGGTTACAATAGAAGTAAGAAAGAAATAGCTAAGCAAATGAAAGCTACATTTGCTCGCATTGCATGGAATGATGAAGGGCTTTACAGAGTAATCAATCAAAGTGATCCAACGTACTTAAAAGCAATTTATTTGTTTCAATGAAATGGCTTAATAAAATAACAGCCTCTCCAAAATTATTTACGCTTTTAATTGCGCTAACAAGAATTCCTTTTTTATTTTTCGGATATGGCTCTGAAGAAGACGCATGGGCATTACCGTTAGTAGCAGAACGAATTGCTAAAAGTGGTGTCTATGAAGTTTCAAGATTACCTGGACATCCATTTCAAGAACTAATTTACACACTTATCTGGAATGCCGGTCCTGTGATTTACAATCTGTGTACTCTAATTGTAAGCAGTTTTGGACTTTACTTTTTTATTAGAATACTACAACATTTAAAATTAGAATGGAAATGGGCAACACTCTCACTCGCCTTCACTCCTATCTTTTATATTAACTGCACTAATAACATGGATTATGTTTGGGCTTGCAGTTTTATCATAATATCCATTTACTACTTACTAAATAACCGTTTGCTTTTATGTGGATTGTTTATTGCACTTGCAATTGGTTGCAGAATAACTTCAGGTGCCGCAATTGTTCCGATGATTATTTACTTGGTTGGAAAAGACAAACAACAATATTTTAAAAACATCTTTCAATTAGGACTATTTACAGCTTTATTCACCTTAATTATTTTCATTCCTGTTTTTAAAGAATACGGACTTTCCTTTTTCACTTATTATGAGCACTTCCCTATTCCATCATTTGCCAAAAACTTTTACAAAGGAAGCATTGGTGCATTTGGGATAACGGGATACTTAGCAGTTTTTCTGCTTATAGTTTATTCATTTAAAAAACTATTACAAGAGCGAGATTTATTTAAATCACCAATTGTACTTTTATCATTAATTGGAATTATCATTTTCAAAGTTGCATTTATAAGTCTGCCCCTTAAATCAGCTTTTATCATTCCTATTTTACCATATTTATTTTTGATGACCGCTTTTTTATGCTCGGATAAAATTCAAAAAACAAGTGCGTTTTTATTAGTTGTTGGTTGTTTCTTTTTAGGAATTAATTTATCAGATCCATTAAGAGGCTCAAAAGAGAGTGCCTTAAGTTACACCTTCCAGGTAAGTAATCAGAAAGTTGTATTTGATGTTTTCTCAGGGATTTTCACTGCTGATATCACCAAGCGCATTAATCGTACTGAATTTTCAGAAATCGTTATTCAAAAAGC
>CAINEC010000117.1 GCA_903847585.1 uncultured Bacteroidota bacterium | reverse complement strand
TAAATCGTTTTAAAAACTGTTTATGCAGGTAAAATAAAAACGGTTCTACAAACTTTGAAAATGCATTCGGTGCTTGCAAATAAAGTTGATGTCCGATAAAAATACTTGGTATTGTTGGGTGCCAGGCACCATAACGATTATCGCTAACAATCAACTTTGGATTTATTTGATTACATAGCTCAATAAACTGCGCATGTTCTTTTTTTATGGACTTTAAAAGTGAAGTTGTTTTCAAAAGAACATCCAACGATGAATTGTTGTAACTAACTTGAATTCCATCCAACGGATAAAAGGATAATTCAGGAAACTCTTTCTTTAGTAATAAGAGCGAATTCCCCTCTCCAGCAATGCTAACATGGAAGCCTTTACGTAAAAAAGCATGGATAATTGGAATACTGCGAGTCGCATGACCTAATCCCCAATCCAGTACCGTAAACAAAACAGTTTTCCCTTGTTGCATAAAAACAAAGTTAGTGAACACTTTCTATTTTGAATGTAAGGTGCGGTTGCTTATTTTCGTTAGCTGAAATTATGTCGAAGAAAAAATTACAACGATTTGATGAGCTAACGCGATTAGAGCGAGTTTATCAATTTCCGTTTCCATTGGTGCATACAGATCATGGAATGAAGGGAAACTGGAACAAGAACGTATTCAAAAATGAAAATCCGATTGTATTAGAGATTGGCTGTGGAAGAGGAGAGTATACGGTAGCGTTATCAAAAGATAATCCTGATAAAAACTTTATTGGTATTGATATTAAAGGCGCACGCATTTGGAGAGGGGCAAAGACAGCCAACGAAGAGAATATCATGAATGCAGCCTTCCTACGTGTGCATATTGAATGGCTCGCACAGTTTTTTGAAAAGGGAGAGGTGAGTGAAATATGGATTACCTTTCCTGATCCGCAGCCTCAGTTAACACGTGAGAATCGTCGTTTAACGAATAAGAAGTTCATGAATCTTTATCGGATGTTGTTGAAGCCAGGTGGTAAGTTGCATTTGAAAACAGATAACATTGGATTATTCGAATATACGCTTGAAGTATTAGCCGATGAAGCAGGAACAATGGAAGTATGTACGAAAGATTTGTATACCGACACTCCGGATGGATTTAATTTATCCATTCAAACAACATATGAGAAGAAATTCATGGCAGAAGGATATAAAATAAATTACCTTCGATTTCAAATGTGAAAATAAATTTATACTACATTCGTTAACGCAATCAAACTAATCAAACAATCCCCAATATGAAACCTATTTACAAAGTATTGCTGATCATTTTCGCAGCATTCCTATTAATTGTATTTGTTGCTTATCGATTTGTCGCAGGCAATTATAACGCGATGGTATCAAAAGACATGGCTATTAAAACAGCGTGGGCTCAAGTAGAGAATAACTACCAGCGTCGTGCAGATTTAATTCCAAGTTTAGTAGAAACGATAAAAGGTTCTGCGAAGTTTGAGCAGGAAACTTTAAAGCAGGTGATGGAAGCGAGAGCAAGTGCTACTTCGATGAAAATTGATCCAAGTAATATTACTCCGGAACAATTAGCAAAATTCCAGGCGGCACAAAACCAGGCAGGCGGTGCAATTAGTCGTTTGTTGGCTGTAGCAGAAAATTATCCTCAGTTAAAAACAACAGAAGCTTTTCAAGGATTGATGAATGAATTATCAGGAACAGAAAACAGAATTGCTTTTTCTCGTAAAACATTTAATGAAGCTGTTCAAGATTATAATTTGAGTATTAAAACGTTTCCGCAAAATATTGTTGCAGGCTTCTTCGGATTTCATGAGAAAGCATTTTTCCAAGCTGAACCTGGTACAAACAAACCGGTAGTGCCTAATTTCAACTAAGCATATGCCCATTACAGGAAGTTTAACAGAAGAAAATTTGCAGCAACTAAAGATTGCGATTGCAGCGGCTGAAGAAAAAACTTCTGGCGAAATACGATTATACCTAGAAGAAGAATGTGATGCCGATGTAATGGATCGTGCTGCATTTATTTTCGAGAAGTTGAAAATGCATAAAACAGAATTGCGTAACGGCGTACTGTTATATGTAGCCTTCGGACATAAAAAGTTTGCGATTATTGGTGATGCTGGAATACATCAGAAAGTAGGTGAGGAGTTTTGGAGAACAATCAAGCAAAAGATGGTTGCTTCTTTTAAAGAAGAAAAATACGTTGATGGTTTAACGATTGCCATTCAGGAAACAGGGTTGGCATTGTCGAAATTTTTTCCGCCGCGCGAGAATGATATAAATGAATTACCAAACGATGTAATCATAGGATAGATGAAAAAATTAGGATTGATTTTACTTGTGCTTATTGTGTCGCTGAATTTCAGCAGGGCAGAAGTAGTTTATCCAAAACCATCTGACCCTCCTCGTTTAGTCAACGATTTTACAAAGACATTGGATGCTGGTCAGCTAGAGGACTTAGAAAAGAAACTTGTAGCCTTTGCAGATTCTACATCCACTCAAATTGCAGTTGTAGTTATTGAGACTACTTCGGATATGCCTATCAGTGAATATTCTACAGGCTTGTTTAACGAATGGAAGATTGGAACAAAGGGGAATGAAAATGGTGTATTGCTCTGCGTAGCTATAAATGATCGTCAGATGTTTATCACCACTGGTTACGGAATAGAGGGTGCATTGCCAGATGCCTTATGCGGAAAGATTATTAGTAATGATATTCGTCCGTTTTTTAAGCAAGGAAAATACGTTGAGGGTATAGACAATGGCGTTAGTAAGATTATTGATGCAGTAAAAGGCGAACCTTATAATGCAACTGCGCAGAAAAAGGGGTTTCGAAAGTTTAGGTCAGGGCCAATATTCTTTGTATTATTCTTTTTTGCACTGATTATTATTTTCAAGGTGATCAGTGTACGCCGATATGCTATCAATAATGGAATTTCATTTTGGGTGGCTTGGCAGCTTTTAAACGTAGCTACTCGAACGCAAAGCGGACGCTATTCTGATTTTACGAGGGGAAGTGGTGGCTTTGGTTACGGCGGCGGTTATGGTGGGTCTAGTGGTGGCTTTGGTGGTTTTGGTGGTGGCAGTTCCGGCGGCGGTGGTGCTGGTGGGGGCTGGTGATTCTAATTTGATAATTTGATAATTTGATAATTTGGAAATGTGCTAATGGATTTTTGAGTTCTCTAAGAATCATTGCGTTACTTTATCACATCAAAATTCGAAAATGGACTAATAATGCTCCCTACCGATACAGAATTTATAAGCTTATATTTAATATATGCTCTCTTTTATTGTTGGGCATTATACAACATAAGTAAAACCCCTAAAAATCGTTTTAAAAAGATTTTGGTTTTAGTAGTTGTATTAATCCTGAATCTGTTTTTATTTATTCCTAAATCAAACTTTCAGTACGGATCTTCCTTAGCGGTTTTGTTTTATTCGTTTGGGTTGTATGTAGTACAAGTGCTGGCTTTTGTTTTAATGGATAGGGAACGGAACAAGTGATTGGTTAGGGTTGCCGTTGTAATGTATAGAAATATTAGTCATTTTAATTTGGACATTGCTATATAATACTATACTTTTGGTATTTGACACTTTATTTTAGGATTAGGGGTCTTGCATATTACTATTAAAGAATTGATATTGGGTTAATAAGTATTTAAAATGGCTAAGTTTCCTTTCATTACATTAATTTCAATTTGTACAATAGCCTGCTTCAGTTCTACTGGACAGACTGTAATGGCACGTGTCGATGGTATGTTATTGCCACAAAGTCACACTTATTTTAATGAATCAATTAAGAAAAAGGAATCTGCAGCTAATGATTATATTGGGTTATATCAAGCTTATTTAAGTGGTATTCGCGGACAAGAATGTCCTATGTATCCTAGTTGTTCAAATTACGGATTGAAAACATTCAGTGAAAAGAATTTTGCATTGGGATTTATTATGACTTCTGATAGGTTGTTGCGATGTGGTCATGATCACAAGAATTATTCTCTTACTCTAGGTAAAAATGGATTTAAGTCACTTGATTATCCTTCATATGATAGTCCTCCCTTAGAACTTTATTACATCAGAAATTCTTACAGTTTTGCCTATTCTGATTCTTTGAAAGATACATGTGGTTTTGTTTTAATAAAGAAATTAATAAACAATCAATATTACCAAGAGGCATTACTTGAGATTATGAGGCTCGAATTGCTAATTGACAAATTTAATATAGAACTATTTATTAACAAGGTAATTTGCTTAAAGGCACTAGAAGAATACGAGAAAGCTCTTTTTGAGTATGATAACAGGTGTCCTAATGATTATAAAACCAATCCACAATTGTTATATGAGATAGCAACGATAAACTATAAGATTCAAAATTATGATAAAGCACTTGGTTTGTCTAAAATAGCTCTTATTTCTTGTATGGATACATTTTTAAAACCCAAAATAATCTTACTTAAAGGGCTAGTATATGCTAACAAATATGATTGGGAAAATGCTATTTGTGCTTATGATTCACTTTCAACTTTTGATTCTTATAAGCAGGTTTCAACAATTAATTATAAAATTGCTGAAAGTGGAACACTAATAAAAAATAAAAGTCCTTCTATAGCAGGAATTCTTTCGATTGTACCTGGTTTAGGCTATGCTTATACAGGCCATAAACAAACAACTATCTCAGCTCTATTAGTAAATGGACTTTTGGCTTATGCCACTTACTCAAATTTTAAACAGGGGAATATTGGGATGGGTGTTTTGACTGGAGTTTTTAACGTGAGTTTTTACATTGGAAATATTTATGGTGCTATCAAAAGTGCTAATCGATGGAATGAAAATCAAAGAAAATTAATCATAAAAAAACTAGAATTTAATTCAAATCTTTAAAAAAAACAAACATGCTAAACAAAATTAACACATCATTTTATGTAAAGCACATTGCTTTGCTTTTAATTGTATCGGTTCTCACTATGTCATTCAAAATGCGAGGTAATGGAGAAGTGGTATTAAATGCAGGAACAAATATTGCACTTGAGACGGTATCTGTAATTCAATCTGATTTGGTCAATGTTGGTCAAACTATTGATTTTAGAGTTAAATACGATGTTAAAGTTGAAGGTAAAACAGTCGTTTCAGCTGGGTCGATTGCAAAAGGGCAAGTAGTAAGAGCTCAAAAAGCTAAAGGACTCGGTAAAGAGGGTTTTTTAGAAATTCAAGTTAAGTCTGTTACAGCTGCTGACGGACAAGAAGTGTTTTTAAGTGGTGGAAATGTATATCAAGAAGGAGCAGATAAACAAACCGCAGCAATATTATTAGGTGTGTTTGTTTGTGTTTTATTTTTATTCATGAAAGGGAAAAATGCTCAAGTTCCTCCAGGTTACCAAGTGTCATCATCTGTTGCAACAACAATGACAATAAAAGTTTAATTTAATTTCTTTAATGAATAGAGTTTTTTAATTGGATTAGGCAAGTTTAGTGACTTTCGTAAATTCTAGTTTAAGGAATTTTAAACAAATATTCCTTATAAGTATACTAAACTTGCCATATCTAAAATCATTTCTGGAAAGATTATCCTTGATGAGTAAATAATTAAATTAGAATATATACTTGGCCTGATAATTATCTTATTTTTAAAACTTTGTAAAATTTTATTTGAATAATAAATATAAAAACTTCAATCTCATTTACTTGTTAAATTTCAAGTTAAAATTTTTGGACAAAGCGATTTTAAATGCAGAAAATCTATATTTATAAGTTGCCATTTTAAAATCAATTTTCCCTAGATATAAATTTTGTTTTACTTATTTTTTCATTTTTAATATAAGATAAGGCATTCAATGTTAGATATAACAAGAATATTGAGTTTGAGTTTAAGAATTAATTAGCCCCCCTAAAACCCACAATTCGCCTCAATATCTTTCATCGGAAAATAGCCTGTGCCCGTCCAAAGGATTTGTTTGTTTTTGTAGATCATGATGATAGGAATTTCAGTAATTTGAAGTTCGCGAGCTAGCGTTTTGTTTTTGTCTACATCAATGCGTACAATTTTAATTTCTCCTTTGTGAGCCGCTTCTAATGCCTCTAATTCGGGTTTTAACTTCTTACATGGTCCACACCATTCAGCAAAGAAATCAAAAACGATTAATTTGTTTTCAATGATTAGTTTGTCCATATCCATCTTTGTCATCTCCGCTACCGCGCTTGCAGGTGCATTACCCGCTACTTCTGGTAGATTCGCTGCTCTCCATTTTAAGATACCACCTTTTAATTCCGTAACGTTTTTAAAGCCTCGCTTTTGTAAGTCCTGCGCTGCATTATGACTTCTTCCGCCACTCATGCAGTAAACAAAAACGGGTTTGCTTTTATCTAGCTTTTCTGTCCCTGCATTAAACTGATCTCCGTTCCAATCTATGTTAGTGGCGTTTGGCAAATGGCCAGCTGTAAATTCTTCTGGTGTACGGACATCCAACAACGTTAGGTCGGTTGAGGACTTCATTTTTTCGCTGAAGGTACTTGCATCTAATAAGGCGTAGCCAGTGTTTTGTCCGTTGCTACATGCGTAAAATAAACTTGCGATTAAAAATAGAAGGAGAGAGAATTGTTTTTTCATGGAGGATTATTTTAAAGTAGTATCACCTACGCGTGCATCAAAGCGAATATCTTTTTGATGAGCCAGGTCAATTATAGAGAGTAAAATATCTTGTCGTTGTAATTGAAAATAATCAGCATCCGTTGTTTTAATAAAAAACTGTACTTGTAAATCAAAACCGATATCTGTGATTTTATCAAGACGGATAAATGGCTCTGGGTCATGAGCGATTTCAGGATGTTGTTTAATAATGGTTGTTCCCTCTTTTATGAAATCTTCAATTTGTGCGCGTGTTGTATGTGACTTCAACGTCAAATAAAAACTCGCACGAATCATATCACGTAAGCTTATGTTCTCTAAGTCCGCATCAATCATTCGCTTGTTTGGGACTTTAACCAACGTCTTTTCCATCGTGCGAATCAGGGTACTGCGAAATCCAATCTTTTCAATTTTGCCTTGCACATTACCAACCTTCACTACATCGCCAAGTGTAAACGGCTTGTCAAGAAAAATAGTGAAGCTACCTAGTAAATTTTCCAACGTATCTTTTGCTGCTAACGCTAAGGCCAATCCCCCAATTCCTAATCCCGCAATCAACGAGGCCACATTCACGTGAAATACCGAACCAAGCATCACGAAGAAACTTACAATCATCACTACAAACTTCAATGACTCTTTAATAAATGGAACGAGCTGATCATCCACCATTGTTTCAGTCGCCAATGCTCTTTGTTGTAATATCAATGCAAAGAAATCAACTAAGCGCAATATAATCCAGGTGATGGAATAAAATAACGCCATCAAAAAGAGTTTATTGATGACAAACAGAATCCCGAATTCTTCTTTCGAAGTTAAATGCCAATCCGCAGGAAAATGCAATTGCATCGCTGCGAAGTAAAGCGATACTACTAAAATGAAAAATCCAACAGGCTTGCGTAATAAAACACGTAATTCATTTACCTGAACTCCTTCTGAACGTTTTTTAATGAAACGATAAATGAACCCTGATAGCTGATGGGCTACGAATCGTTTAAAGATTAATCCGCCAACAATAATTCCTGCGGCTATTAACCAATGGTCCATGTTATTATCTAAAAACGATTGGTGTATCCAGTCAGCATTCATAATGATAAAAGTTTATACTAATTGTTTCAATGCAATTTCGTATCCGCTAGCCGTTATATGTGTATCGCCAATGTTAATCTTGCGAATTTCTTCTAACCCTTTTTGAATGGTTGCAGCAACATCCTGGAAGATAGCTCCTGCACTAATGTCGTTTGGATTGCTCATCAAATAAGCAAACACTCTCGCCATTCCACAATTCGATAAGAAATCAGGAATAACACTTAAATGCTCATCAGCAAATTGTCCGATAGGGCCCATGAATATTTCAGCATCTGCAAAAGGTACATTCGCACCACAAGCTATAACTTGCAATCCGTTTTTATGCATGCTTTCCACTTGCTCTTTCGTAACTAATCGTGAAGCAGCAGCAGGGATGAATATATCAGCAGGTTCATTCCAGAAATTTGTATTGATGTTTTCGTCTTTGGAAAATCCATCAAACATGTTCGATACGCGTGTATTGAATAAATGGTTGACTTCTTCTTGCGTAAAGCCGTTGCTGTTAGTAAGTCCGCCATTGCGATCAATGATACCGACTACTTTCGCACCTTGCTGAGCTAAATAGAATCCAGCAGCAGCACCTACATTTCCCCAACCTTGAATTAATACTTTTTTGCCTGCTACCGATTCATTCTTCAAACGGTAATAGTGAATCACCGATTCAGCAACACCATAACCAGTGATCATATCAGCAATTCGATATTGTGTACCTGCAGGAACATATTGCTCATCATCCACCAATAAACTAACGCCTACTTGTAATTTCTGAATGCGTTCTTCTTTCGCAGCGCTTCCGTAATGACCATTGACAACTCCTTCTTGCGGATGTAATAATCCTAAATCAGCAGTAATAGGAATTACTTCATGAATTTCATCAACGAATAAATCGCCGCCTGTACCATAGTATTGTTTTAAAATTGGAAGCACGGCTTTGTACCAACGCTTTAATACATCTTGCTTGCGAGGATCGGTAGGGTCGAAGTTGATTCCCGACTTTGCACCACCAATTGCAGGGCCAGCTACGGTAAACTTGATTTCCATTGTTTTTGCTAAAGATTCCACCTCTCTACGGTCAAGGCCTTTACGCATACGAGTACCGCCACCAGCAGCACCACCGCGCAGAGAATTAATCACTACCCATCCAGTAGCATCTGTTAATGCATCGTTCCACTCGAAAATTATTTCCGGTTTCTTTTCTTCAAATTTCTTTAGCAATTCTAACATGATTTATTTTGGTATTTTGAAGATGCAAAAGTAAGGGAAATTTAGAGATAATTAATTGGTTGTGATTAATCGTTTGCAAACGACTATAAGCGTTTAAAAACCGACTAACAGTTTTCTGTCGGCTAATTTTGTTGTGGTCCCGAGATTTTCTCGGGAATGGTATTGGCAGTTTTTTTAATTTTTGGGATGAGTTTTTTACAAGACTAATTTTTGATGAAAGGTATGGAGGCAAATAATAAACGTTTGTAAATGCTTAAAAACCGAATAATAGTTTTCTTTCGACTAATTTTGTTCGCGGGGCGGGGCTGCTATCCCCCCATGGTATCGGCAGTTTTTTTAATTTTGGGATGAGTTTTTTACAAGACTAATTTTAGATAAAAGGTATGGAGGTAAATAATAAACGTTTGTAAATGCTTATTAACCGAATAATGGTTTTCTACCGCTTAATTTTGTCGCGGGGCGGGGCTGCTGTCCCCCCATGGTGTTAACCTCTGTGGCTTTTTCCTGCGAGATATTGTCGAATGAGGGATGTTAATCGAGGACTTGTCTCTGATCTCAAGGTAAAGTATTTTCGAGTTTCGCCCTTCGAGTCTCCTCAGGCACCGAAAAAAGTAGGCAAAAATGCCAACGCTGTAAAATAATGATATAGGACATATGGCCTCAGTTTATTTGGTTTTTTACGAAGGTGAAATTGCGTTAAACAAATTTAGAAGTTCCGAGCCTGTGAGGAAATCACTGAATTTGTAGCAATTTTATCAAGGAAAAAATTTGCAAAGCAAAAGAATAAAGTGCAGCCTTGACTTTTTCTTTGGTTCTTTCGTTTTGTGTCAAGACAAAAGAAAGAACATTCAAAAAGTTTAAATTAAAAATAGGGTTTAAGATAAAAACTCGAGGCTATTAAAAGAAATATTTCTACTAACGAGAATTAAAAAATTACGATTCAGCCTTCAAAGTCGGAGTTTTATACAAAGCTAATTTCTGATCCCCGATTCTTCGAATAATCTTTTTGCCAATTAAACTATCCTCCGGAGGAATAAAAGCTAAAATCTCCGGACGGAAATCATTCATGCCTAAAAGGTAGAAGTCGCCAGTGTCGTTTAGACCTATGCAGCACTCGATTAATTTCAGACTAAAAAAGGCCTCGTCGAGGAGAGTTGGAGTTGGTGTAAGTACAGGCTTAAGGATAACTACTTTGCGAAATCCTCTTGAAAATCCATCTTCAAAAATCGTATTTAAGACTTCAGGCATTGGACCTTTGGGAAGTAGCATTTCATCGGGATTAGCAGTGGAATTATTCTTCCAAATGATAGTTTGATAGGGAGAATCAGCGAGCGCATGAAGAATAGCTTCCGACTCCGATTTTTCATCGAGCAGAAGGGCTAAACAGCATTTTTTTCTGTATTCTTCCATGTCGGTAATCCTAAAGGTAAACGTTTTTCGATTTGCTTCGTACTACGGCTGCTAAAATAGATGTAAATCGGTTACATTTGTAGCACTAAATTAATATTCGTGAGATTATGTTGCAATTGAACGTTATTCGTGAGAAGAAAGATTTTGTATTAGAACGTTTGGCTATCAAAAATATTGATGCAGCTTCAACGCTCGATAAGGTACTTTCACTTGATGTCGATAAACGAAAAAAACAGACGGAGCTAGAAGGATTGTTAGCAGAGCAAAATGCGATTGCTAAACAAATTGGAGAGTTATTTAAGTCGGGAAATAAAGAAGGCGCTGATGAACTTAAATCGAAGAGCACACAGCTAAAAGAACGAAGTAAAATTCTGGAAGAAGAAGTAGCGAATGCAGAAGTAGCTATCAATGATATTTTAGTTACGCTTCCGAATATGCCTCATACTTCAGTACCCGCAGGTAAAACGCCTGAGGAGAATGAAGTAGTTTATCAAAGTACGCAAACACTTCCTGTGTTGCCTGATACTGCTGTTCCTCATTGGGAGCTGACAAGTAAATACGATATCATCGATTTCGAATTAGGAAATAAAATTACAGGTGCAGGTTTTCCGGTTTATAAAGGACAAGGAGCAAAGCTGCAACGTGCATTAATCAATTTCTTTTTAGATCGTGCAGACAAAGCAGGTTACTACGAAGTGCAACCTCCGATTTTAATTAATGCTGATTCAGGATATGGAACGGGTCAGTTGCCTGATAAAGAAGGGCAGATGTATCATGTTACGATGGATGGATTTTATCTGATTCCAACGGCAGAGGTTCCAGTAACAAATATTTTCAGAGATGAGATTGTAAAGGCAGAATCATTGCCAATTAAATACACTGCGTACACTCCTTGTTTCCGTCGTGAAGCAGGTTCTTACGGTGCGCATGTACGTGGATTGAATCGTTTACATCAGTTCGATAAAGTTGAGATTGTTCAGGTAGCACATCCTGATACAAGTTATGCAATTTTAGAAGAAATGAAAGAGTATGTGGCTAGTTTATTACATGAATTAGAATTGCCTTTCCGTACGCTTCGTCTATGTGGTGGCGATATGAGTTTCGCTTCTGCGTTAACTTATGATATGGAAGTATGGTCGGCAGCGCAGCAACGTTGGTTAGAGGTAAGTTCTGTTTCAAACTTCGAAACGTTTCAATCAAATCGATTGAAATTACGTTATCGCGAAGGAAGCAATAAACCTCAGTTAGCGCATACACTAAACGGTAGTGCATTAGCGTTACCTCGTATAGTAGCAGCAATGCTTGAGAATAATCAAACGCCAGAAGGGATTAGAATTCCGAAGGCATTAGTTCCTTACACAGGATTTGAATGGATTAAATAATGCTGAAAAAAATTAAAATACTTTTATTTGTTTTTCTTGTTGCAGGTACATCATCGGTATTCGCGCAGCAATCCAACGCAGAGTTGGCCAATCAGTATTTTAATACAGGTGAGTTTGATAAAGCTATTGTTTACTACGAGAAATATTATCAGCAAGATCCGTATGGTGCATTCGGAAATTATTTGAAATGTTTTCAAGAGCTAAAAGATTTTGAAGGTGCAGAGAAGCTAATCAAGAAACAGCAGAAGAAATTTCCTGGTGATATAAGTTTACGTATTGAGCTTGGTTCTTTATATGAATTAATGGGTGATAGCTTAAAAGCTGATAAAGCCTATGCTGATGTCGTTAAGAATTTACCGAATGATGTTAATCAAATTATTCAAACGGGAAATGCGTTTAATCAGCGACAATTATTTAAGTTTTCGCAGCAAACTTATTTACAAGGCCGGAAAAATTTAAAAGGAACTTATCCATTTTCATTTGAGCTTGCTGATGCTTACGCGCAGGATGGCAAGGCTACCGAAATGTTAAATGAATATGTGGATGCAATAGAATTCAATGCTGCTTATATGCCAAGCGTTCAAACGTTGTTGCAATCAAAAATCATCAATGATTTAAGTGGGAATTTAGCTGATCAATTGCGTCAGGTTTTGTTGCGCAAGATTCAGAAAAATCCGAATACATCTACTTTTAGTGAATTATTATACTGGCTCTTTTTACAAGAAAAAGATTTTGAATCAGCATTCATTCAAGCGAAGTCACTCGATAAACGTTTAGGTGAAGATGGAGATCGATTGATTATTCTTGGTCGTGCTTGCGCGAGTAATGGTGAATATGAAACAGCCATTAATTGTTTTCAAACTGTTTTGGAGAAAGGGAAGGAGAGCATGAATTATATCAATGCACGTATTGAATTAATCAATTCAGTTAATAATAAAATCATAACGAATGGCGGATTTACACCTGCGGAATTAATGAAGTTAGATTTAGATTATCAAACTGCAATTTCTGATTTGGGTAAGTCGGCAGCGACTGCAACATTGATACAATCTTACGCCCATTTAAAAGCATTTTACATTCACGATACGCAAGGAGCGATAAGTTTATTGGAAGAGGTGATAACCTTGCCAAATGTTAGTCGCCAGTTTCAGGCAGATTGTAAATTAGAGCTTGGTGATATTTATGTTTTTGATGGACAAGTGTGGGATGCTGCGTTGATTTACGGTCAGGTGGATAAGGATTTTAAGAATGATGCAATCGGTCGTGAAGCAAAATTTAGAAATGCACGATTGTCTTATTACCTCGGAGAATTTGATTGGGCGAAGGATCAATTAAAAGTATTAAAGGCTGCTACTAGTCAGTTGATTTCAAATGATGCATTGCAACTCGGTTTGATTATAACTGATAATACTAACATGGATACAACCACAGATGCATTGTTGATGTATTCGCGTGCGGATTTACTCGATTTTCAGAATAAAGATAGTTTGGCATTGATTACATTAGATTCCTTATTGAAAGATTTTCCTGATCATTCGTTAACGGATGAAGTGTTGTTTAAGAAGGCAAGTATTTATCGAATGCAAGGGAATTATTCAATGGCAGCTACACTTTTACAAGATGTAGTAGATAAATTTCCAGATGATGTTTTAGGAGATGATGCAATGTATCAGCTGGCATGTTTGTACGAAGATCAACTCAACGACAAAGAAAAAGCAAAGACCCTTTTTGAATCATTTTTATCGAAGTATCCAGGAAGTTTATTTGTGGTCGATGCCAGAAAGCATTTTCGTAGTTTAAGAGGTGATAAACTCTAAAACTATTTTTTACCTTTACCCAATAATTCTTTCCCTATGATTATTTATAATGTAACGGTTAACGTTGATCAAGACGTTGCTGAAGATTGGTTGAATTGGATGATAGATACGCATATTCCAGATGTGTTGAATACTGGAATGTTTGAGAGCTATTCTATTTTACGTTTGATAGGTGATGAGAAGTCGGGTGGGATTACTTACGCCATTCAATACCGTGCGCAAAATATGGCTATGTATGAGCGCTACAAAGAAGAGTTTGCACCAGGATTACAAGCGGATGCTTTACAAAAGTTTTCAGGGAAGTTCGTTGCTTTCAGAACATTATTAGAAGTAGTTAAATAATGATGCAGCACGATTCGGTTAGAGCCAAGAAGAGTTTCGGTCAACATTTCTTAAATGATGATACTATTGCTGAAGCTATCGCTGAGGCCTTACCGAAGTCGGATACTAAAATGGATACTTTGGAGATCGGTCCAGGGATGGGTGTCTTGACAAAGTTTTTATTAAATCGCTCCGATTTAAATTTAAGTGCTGTTGAGTTAGATAAGGAAAGTGTTGTTTATTTAGGACAGCATTATCCGGAGTTTAAAAATAAAATAATTGAAGGCGATTTTTTACAGTTGAATTTGAAATCAATTTTTCCTCAGCCTTTTTACCTCGTTGGAAATTTTCCTTATAATATTTCTACACAAATTTTATTCGCAGTGCTTGAAAACAAGCATCATATTCCTGCAATGGTAGGTATGTTTCAGAAGGAAGTAGCACAACGTATTGCTTCAGGGCCTGGGAATAAAGACTATGGTATTTTAAGTGTGCTGTTGCAACCTTGGTATGAAATCGAATATTTATTCTCTGTTGATGAAAATAAATTCAATCCGCCGCCAAAGGTGAAATCGGGTGTATTACGAATGGTCCGTAATGATCGTCAGGAATTAGGCATTGAAGAATCCTATTTCAAGATGATTGTTAAAACAGGATTTAACCAACGTCGTAAAACACTTCGAAACGCTCTTCGCCCGTTGTTGCCTGAGGATATCAGTGTAATTCCATTTTTGAATTTACGTGCTGAGGCATTATCGTGGGAGCAATTTGTAATCTTAGCGAAAGCAATTCAAGCTTCTAAAACAACAAACTAATTTGTCCTAATGCATTGAATGGTGCTTGCGGATAGTAGAAGTTTTCCTGTGTTCTACTTCCAGCCACATTGTAACCATAGGTGTAGCCGTTAGAAGAGTACATCGCGCTTCCGATATTATTCAACAATACATTAAATCCAATTTCTTTACACCAGCTAGTTCTGCGCTTATAGCTTAATCGTGCATCGGTAACCATGTAGGCTTTTATTACACGACTTTCATTCGTTGTATTATCGAGATATTGTTTGTCGATATAATGTTCGATAATAGAAGCCGATAAATGCTCGTTGAAGTTATAAGTGAAATTCGCATTGCCAATAATGGTAGGAGAGAAGGCGATATTGGTATTGTTAAATACAATTTTCGATTGACCTGCATAGTTATAATCTGCGTCGTATTCATCGGTGTATTCAACAAACTCCTTGATTTTATTTTCACTTAATGTCAAGTTCATTCCTAAACTAACTTTGTCATTCGGGAGCCATTTAGTTTGTAACTCAACTCCACGACGATAACTTTCTGCTACATTACTGCGTGTGTAATTTCCAACATCGTTAACAGCACCTGTCAGTACTAGCTGATTGGAATAACTCATATTGTATAATGTTACTTGTCCGAAGAATTTTTTATCGGTATAACGATAGTTTAATTCAAGATCGGTTAGTTGTTCCGCCTGTGGTCTGCTTTTAGCGGTCGATTGCGTATAGTCGTCGCGGTTAGGCTCTTGATGAGTGATTCCAATACTTACAAAAACGCTACTCTTCGAATTGATAGCATAACTTATTCCGGCTTTTGGGTTAAAGAAATTTAAATTTGCATTATCCGGCTTAGTGGAGCCGTCATCATTTAATCCGTCAAAGTAATAATTCACTATACGATATTGTACATCGATAAATGTATTAACCTTGCTCTTGAAAAAGAAATTCTCTAATCGAGCATAATTGTTCCAATCGCTTTTACGAGCTGAATTGTTATAATATTTTTGATTGATTTCAGAGTTGCTTGCATATTGCGCCCAAACGACTGTTCCGAAGTGTCCACCGATGTAATTATTCCAGCCTCCTCCGACTGTCAGTTTTGCATTTTCTGAAATCACCTTTCTTAAATTATAAGTAGTTCCATAAAAATCATTGTCTAACCATTTTTGACGAATCAGATTAGAAGATGTAATCGTATCTGAATTTAAAACGACATCAGCGATTCCATAACTTGATAAGCTTTGGTCTTTTTGATATTCTTCGTAAAAGCCTTTCCCTTTTGTATAATGAAGGTTAAAGTCCAAAGATGTTTTATAATTAAATCGAATCGTATTTAAAAACTGATAATGATCTTGTTGGTAATTGTCAACTTGATTCGCATAGGTGAAGTAATTATAATTTCTTCCGCTATTTAATAAGTTAGCGGCGTCTGTTGCATCTAGTCCATTGCGAATAATAAAATCATTCATGCCTGCCACATCTCCATTCACTCTTGATTCAGGCACTCCATTCCAACTTTGGTAAGTAATTTCTTTTCCAGAAAATACATTGATGCGAGATGAAAAATGATGACTCGTATAAGATCCAGAAACAAAGTATGATTTTAAGTCAGAACTTCCTCGGTCAATGTATCCATCGCTTTTTA
>CAINEC010000116.1 GCA_903847585.1 uncultured Bacteroidota bacterium | reverse complement strand
ACATCGGTTAGTTTATGATCTCTTTTGTTATAACCAAGTTTTTTGATGTCTTCACTAATTTGGCGTAACTCTCGCTGACGCCTAACCGTAATTTCTGAAAGGTCGTAAGAAAGCCTGTTTAATCCGATACTTATATGTAGTTCGCTTACGGTAGTTGAGTCTTTTAAGCAGACTTTTTTTCTCGCATAACCAAGGGCTGAAATAATTAATGTATCATTTTTATTTATCTGAACCTGAAAACTGTTGTCGTTGCCCCCGAAAATACCAATTTGAGATTGTTGATTGACAATCATGACCTGCTGCAATTGTAAATTAGGAAATTCCGCATCATATACTTTTCCAAAAACAAAAACGCTTTGACATTTGCCGTTGTAATTCAACAAAGCGACTAATAATAAAGTTAATACAGACTTGAAATTCATATTATGCTAAAGTAAATGATTCATAAATACTATCTGTAAAAGGAAAGTTAAATATCCGTGGAAGCCCAACGTAACTTTTTTTAGTTAAATTCGTTTACTATAACACTTGAAGGGGGGCTTCTGATTTTTTTTACGGTCACGACTGATTTTCGTCATGCACGAGGCAAAGAGTTGGGAAGTACTTTTACAAGAAGATACAAGAATGATTTTTTAATTTTTAAACTAAATAACTATGCTTGAATTCTTCTCCGCGAGTGCTCGCGTAATCAACACTAAGAGAGGTGTAATGGAATGCCTAGAGGCAGCAATGGAAAACAATTACAAGGATGCCGATTTATTAATCTGGCATGCTTCCATTGGACATGATTTTAATGATATTCTTTCTCAGTCGAAAGAGATGGCACCTAATTCCCGCATTGTTGCAGCATCATGCTGTGGTATTGTTGGTCGTGAAGGTGTTAGTGAGTCGATGAAAGACATGGCTCTGATGGCTGTAAAAGGGAAAGAATTTGCAATGGCCAATGTCGATGGTATCTACGGACATAACTCTTATGAGAAGTGTTTAGAAATGGCTAAGCAAATGAAAGCGGATAAGCCAGGTATCAATATGATTTATTTTTTAGGGTCAGGTATTGATATTGACAACGATGAGTGTATTCGTGCATTCGAAGAAGTATTCGGAGAAGGTGTAACAATATTTGGTGCAACATCTTCAGATAATATGAAGGGATTCATCAGTTACCAAGGAGTAGATGATAAAGTGTATGAACATGGTGCATATGCAATTGGTTTTGCCGATCCAACACTTTCGGTAGATACACAAGCCACGCATGGATTTGTTGCTGTGGGCGAACCATTGGTAGTTACTAAATCAACAGGACATATTATTGAAGAATTGAATGGAAAGCCTGCATGGGAGGAATATTTAACTCGATTAGGATTACCATTAGACTCAAATTGTGGCGACTCAATTCCAATCGGAGCATTGGGTGAAAAATTATCAGATGAATTAGCAGCAGAATATGGGAACAAGCATATTTTGCGAGTAGTTACCAAGCACGATGGTAGTAAAATGCATTATGCTACTACTTGTCCTGTAGGTACACAATTATGGCTTACAGTTCGTGATGAAGATTTGATTTTTAGTGAAATGAATAAAATGGCTGCTGCTATGCAAGAGCGCGGCAAAGGTAAAACTCCAGTTGCAGTATTTCATGCGGATTGTTTAGCACGTGGTAGATTTTTATTCAATAGAATTATTAAAGAAGAATTAGTAAGTAGTATGCAAACACCGTTTTATACAAATGGCGTATGTCCACCATGGTTAGGAATGTATGGATTCGGAGAGTTCGCACGTTTAGGCGGAAAGAATACTTACCATAATTATACTTCAGCGCTATATGTGATTTACCGATAAAAGGTAAAATCTTCATCATTTTTCAATGGAACCAATTAACGATCCGGAAAAGTTATTACAGGACTATCGCGAGTTACAATTAAGAGTAACTCGCTTTTCCTTTGTTGAGCAACAGCTCATCAATACACGTGACCGTTTAGATCATGAGCTAGAGTTATACAAACGTCTGAACAAGTTTAGTTCACTAGCACTTCGTGATAACACCGAAGAAGATTATTATCGTCTGATTGTAGAAAGTGCAGTTGATGTATTTGAAGTTGAAGCCTCCACTCTTTTTGTTGAATTTGATAATACGTATTCACATGCCCCCATATTTTTAACGGAAGGATTTGATTTAACTCAGATCGAAATGGATTCGTTAAAATTGGAAATGAAGGAAGCCTCTAAAATATTAGGGTATAACAGAAGTCATATTCTGAATGAATCTAGTTTAAGAGGGTATAATGTATTAAAGCGTTTTTCAGACGCGTTATTCACGGCATTTCACGATGCTGAGTTAGGATTTTCAGTATATATCGCTGGACTGATTACTATAAAAAATGCCCCTCTTTATCAAAAACTTGAAACGCGTCATGAGACAATTTTTAGTGTCTTTGCGCAACAAGTGCAGGCACTAATGTCTAATCGGATTAAGTCCGATAAAATTAAAGAGCAGATAATAAAAATCTCTGCTTCTGAAATTGAATTAAGAAAACTATCGCTCATTGCTACTAAGACAAAAAATAGCGTTGTCATTACTGATAATAAAGGTTGTATTGAATGGGTGAATGATTCATTTGTTGCAATTTCTGGTTATACATTAGACGAAGTAAAAGGTAAAAAACCAAAAGAGTTTTTACAACGTGAAGATGTTGATAAAGAAACTCAAGAAAAATTATCAAGTGCATTAGCAAAAAAAGAAAGTGTTGAAGTAACAATTTCAAATTATAGTAAAGACGGGTCAAAATATTATAATCAATTAGTGATTACTCCTGTATTTGATGAACAGGGTAATCATATCAATTTTATTTCGCTTCAAAAAGACATCACTTCAGAAATTAAATATCAAAAAGAGTTGTTGCGAATTAATTCAAGATTTGAATTGATTACCTCTAAATCATTAATTGGTATCTGGGAGTTTGATCCTAATTCAAACAGACTAATATGGAATGATGTTTTGGTTAATCAGTATGGAACTGATCGTTCTTCTATTGGCAATAATTTATTTGAATTTTGGAAATATTCTATTGTAGAAAATGACCGAGCAAGAATTAGTGACGAAGTAGATGAATTTATGCAGAGTGGGGATGAAATTATGGAACAGGAATTTTGTATTATTCGCCAGAATGATCAATCTGTTCGTTCATTAAAATGTTTAGTCATTTCAGAGAGAAATAGTCAAGGGAAATTATTACGATTGATAGGAACCTCAGTTGATGTAACCGAAAGCAAAGAGGCAGAGCGTAAACTTCGAGCTAGTGAAGAAAAATATCGTGGTATTATTGATAACATGAATTTAGGATTAGTCGAAGTTGATGTCAATGGACATGTTATGTTTAGTAATAAAAAATTCCATGACCTGACATTGTTAGTTGATCCTAGTCAACTGGTGACTACTAATTCAATTGAAGAACAATTATCTGATAAGGCTCAAAGAAAAATTATAGATTCATATCGTAAAATAGATGATTCAGTATTTGAAATTGATTTTCTAAAAAGCCCTCGTGAATTAATCAGTTTGTTAGTTAGTAATGCACCAGTTTTTAATCAGGATGGTAAAGTAACGGGCTATATCAGTATTTACCTGGATATTACTGCCGTTAAGAATCTACAGATTAATTTAGAGAGAGCACTTAAAGAACGTGATGCATCTTTAAATCATGTTAATTCTTTGAAAATGTTTTATGAAAATATCATAAATCAAACTCCATCTGAGGTCGCAGTAATAAATCCAGATATGAGTGTTGCTCTGCTAAATAATCGTTTCATCGAGAATGAAGATTATTTTATGAATGCAGAATCAAAAACACTTTATGATTTAATAAAAGAGTTTCCTAGCGAGCGTGACCGAATTACTTCGTTGATCAATTATATACAAGATGCAATTAAGGTAAATCATCTTGTTCAAATGGAAGATGAACGATTAGATGAATACAATGAAACGCAATATATTTTACGAAGTATTCTTCCTCACTCAGATGTCAATGGCGAATTAGAATATGTTGTTATTTCAGGTATTGATATTACAGATTTAAAGAAGATTCAACAAGACGTATTACATAAAAATGAAGAGCTGAAAAAGATAAATTCTGAGTTGGATAATTTCGTATATAGTGTTTCGCATGATTTACGATCGCCACTTTTATCCATAAAAGGGATATTATCATTAATTATCAATTCGCAAGAAGTCAATGACAAGATAGTTGATTATCTAAAAATGGCTGAATCAACAGCGGTACGACTAGATGGAAGTATTCAAGAAATTTTGGAATATTCTCGTAATGCCAGAATGGATTTAAAGCCTGAAGAGGTGAACATAACCGACATGGTGAATGCGATTTATGAAGATTTAAAGTTTTCTGCGGAATCTACCATGCAATTTATATCTGAAATTCAAGAGCCATCTGTAATCATTTCCGATAAGGCTCGTTTAAATGCTTTATTAAAAAATATTATTGGGAACGCTGTTAAATACAGAAGAACAAATATTGATAATTCATTTGTTAAATTTGTAATGAAGCACCAACGAAATAATATTGTAATGGAAGTTTCTGATAACGGGATGGGAATCGCAGAAAAGAGTATTTCAAAAATATTTGATATGTTTTATAGAGGTACTAGTTCTAGTATGGGAACCGGACTTGGACTTTATATTACTAAAGAAATTTTAAATAAATTAGGAGGCCGTGTTGCTGTTGAATCTAAATTAAATGAAGGAACAAAAATGACAATTACATTACCAATTTTAATTAAAGAACAATGAGAAGATATTTATTAGTAGACGATGACACAATTTTTAATTTCTTACATACAGAAGTTATTAAGACGGTTGATGATTCAGCGCAAATAGACTTGTTTAATTCAAGTATGGAGGGTTT
>CAINEC010000115.1 GCA_903847585.1 uncultured Bacteroidota bacterium | reverse complement strand
CTGTTAGGTAACTCAGGATCCGACGGAGCGCAGCGAAGTCAAGCCCATTTTTTTAAACCTTGCTTGAAATCGCAAGTATGAAAAGATAAAACATGTAAAGCACTCTCATTTCATTCGCAACTCGGATAGCTGGGTCCGACGGAGCGACAGTGAAGTCAATCCCAATTTTAAGCACTCTAATTTCATTCGCAACTCGGATAGCTAGGTAAGACGGAGTGCAGTGTAGTCAAGCTATACTTTTTATCTATGCATTAGGAGCGCTCTATTTTTAAATTAACTTTAGTTTAAGAATTTGTTTTAGAATGAATCAACAATTTGCTTTTCAATTCAAGTAAAAAACTATCCATCCTTGAAAATGCAAAACACTTCTTGCCTAGGTCTTTTAATGAAGCGCCAAAATGAAATACCATTTTATCATCTATTATTAAAAAGCGATCGTGACTTAATTTATTAGAGAATAAAATGATTTCTGGATATTGGACATTGTGCTTTCCCAAGTCACTTCTTAAACTAAGTGTAAGCCTTGTATGGATTTCACAACTAACTTTTTTATTTCTCTTTGATAACAACAATAGTGTTGTTTCATCAACATAATTATCTATCACAACAATTGATTTTTTTGCTTTACGAATTAAGTCACTAACGAAAACATGTGCATCGAATAATTGTCCATCAAAGAAAATTCCTTGATTCAATGTATTACTTTTTTCTAGTGCCTTAAATATTTTAGATATTTTATTTTCGGATTGAAGTTGTTTTAATTCGATTGATTCTAAACGTTGATTTATTCCATCATATTGAGAAATTGATTTACGCATTAAAACAAATGCATTCATAATTTGAATACTTACTGTTATTGCTACAGAACTTTTTAGTATGGCAGATAACATAGCCACGCCTTGCTCTGTGAATACATAAGGAAGATACCTTCTACCACCGTGACTCAAACTTGAGGTCACAAATTGTGACCTCAAGTTTTCCCATTCTTTATTGGTGAGCTGAAAACAAAAAGATGATGGGAATCTCTTTTTATTTCTTTTTACAGCTTGATTAAAAATTTTAACATCCACCTTATAGATTGCAGCTAGATCTGTATCAAGCATAACTTGATAACCACGAACATTTAGAATTTTAGTTACTAATGTCTTTTTTACAGGTTGCATTTTGTTCTGATTTTTTAGTTATTAAATCTTTAAAACATTTTTTAAAAATCGAACGCAAAATTAATATACTAATTATCAAATATCGAAGAATAAACGTTTGTAAATATTTAATGTCGTTTAATATTGAATTTAATAAAAAAGGGAGGCTAAAACCTCCCTTCTATTTATAATTTAAAAAGTATCAATTCCTCTTTTTTACACATTTTAAATTCCTTACACATCGAACAGAAAAACCAAGATTCTTCGATGTTTTAAATCGATCGATATTACTATTAAAATAACTTAACAATCTACCATATGCTTCGGCATTAGATGATGCTGTAGCTGTCCACCAATATCCATAAGCACCTACATCATTACATTTTCCGTTAACACTTTTATTCCCTCCTGAAAAAGCTAAAAAATTTGCAGTACCAGTTGCACCAGTATTTGGACTAGCCCAATGCGTGATTCCAATTTCTTTTAATTGTCCGCCTGCAACTTCACTTTGCACACGCTTTAGTTCAGTTGTATCAGCATAGTCATCTAAATATTTAACCATTTGATTCCACTCTGTATCTTTCGGAACATGCCAACCTATAGGACATAAGCCAGCAGGATTCACAACTGCATACCAATTGTATAATAATCCAAATGCATTTTCTTTGATTGAATCATTATCGTACACAGCGCAAGCACCACTTTTATTTAATCCCCATTGCTCATTAGAAAGATTTTTAGAGATTAACTTACCATTACGATATTTAGTAGTCCTTAAATTTTCTTGCATCCAAACTTGCTCACCTATCACAACTGTATGATAAGTATTACCATCAATATCGCTAACAGTTTCAGGAACTGATTCGGATATATTTGTATTCAAAATTTGAGCTTTTGCAGAATACACTAAACAACATAATGCAAATACTGTTGACAAGGCTAAATGAAACTTTAATCTCATAAAATATTTTTGATGCTTAAAATTACATCAAAAAAGAAAAAAAGGTATCGTTCGTATGCGGAATTTCTAACAAGCAATTGTAAATTACAACGACACCTGCGATTTTTTCAAAAGTTCAGTAGAAGTATAGCCTGGCTTAATTCTATATTCGAATTTTGTACCCTTGAGTGGTAAATTTTTAATTTTGAATGATTCAAAGTTTTTCTTCTTCAAAGCCGCTAAATAGGCACTGTAATCTTTATCATAAATTACACCTTCATATTCTAAATTCAACTCAACAAAAGAAAAGTCGGTATTACTAACCCAGTTTGGTTGAGTTGTAAAATGTGTATATTTAGATAAACTATTTTCAATAAATGTCATTTCATTTCCTGTCGAAACATCCAACAACAAGCAACTATAAAAACCATCATTTACTGCAGTTTTTAAAAGCCATCTGTAGTTTGGTGAAAACGAATATGCATATTGTTTTTCGTTCGCATTAAGAGTGTCATTTACCCATAAATCGAATATATCGCCTGTATTTAAGCAAACTCCAAAAACTGTAAAATTAGAATCTTTACGAATCTCAGCCATATACAGGGTGTTGTATAAATTATCGTAAGCACAAAACTTAAATTGTTTACCTGGCTTTTTACGAGCACCCTTCACATTTTTAAATGTTAGTCCTTTACCAGTTTTCGCGATTAAGAAAATTCCATTTTTGAAATTCACTTTCAACTTTTTCTTTTTACTTTTCGATTTCCCTTGGTACTTTTCAAGATCAAGTCCTGGTATTCCTGCTGTATCTATCGGTTTAATTAATGAATCAGGTAACACATTGGGATGCATTAAAAAAGCAAGTAAATCCTTTCTGTATTTAATTGAATCGGTGGTTGCACTATTATCAATTGGCTTTACATCTTTGGTTGTAACAACAACTGCTTTAGATTGCTTAACATCCTTGTTTTGCTTGGCTTTACCACCTTGCTGACAAGAAACCATAATGCAAGAAATAAAAACAAAAAATAACGAGTACTTGAACAATTTTAACATGCGTACAATTCAATAACAGGGGCAAATATATAAAATCTCAAATATCAATGCTTAAGACTTAGTTCAAAAGCCTTTTACGTTTGACATTTCCCGTTGCAACCAATTACTTTCAGGATAATATGCCTTTTTATCAATTGTATGTATTGCATAGGCATGTCTCGACTTACCACTTGTATTTGGCTTGCTGTAATGAGGTAAATATCCATCTAAAACGATACATGTTCCCTTTTTCACTTCTAACGGAATCATGCCCTCCAAACTCATTGGTGATTCATCTAACATTTCCATTTCAGTACCACCTCCCTCCTTTCGTTTGAACCAAGATCGCAACGATGTTTTATGTCCTCCGGGCATTGCCCACATACATCCATTTTCAATAGTAACATCTTCTAACGCATACCAAAATCCAATGCAAGATGCAGGCTCAGTATACAAGAAACTCGCATCTTGATGCACATCAACTACCCCACCTATTTTTGCATGCTTAAAGATATACATGCTTTGAATAACTAACCAATCTTCCATTTCTAAATCAGCAGCCAACTTTTTCATCTGAGGTGAACGCGTAAAATCATTAAAGACCACATCCAAATCATGCATCGCATGACCGATTTTATTCAAAGAGTGAAATACATCATTTCTCAATTCGCCATTTTCATCGAAGGCATCTTTTTCAAAGAAGAATGAAATATTTCCTCCTGAATTTAAAAAATACTCATCACTTGTTTTTGTTTGCTCAGAAGTTTGAAAAATGGAAGCATGTCCTTTATAATCAAACTCGCGAGATAATTTCTCAGCGCGAGCCATTAATGCATCACATGCTTCATCGGAATTAAAATCAGGAAGAATCACATATCCATCTTCAAGAAATCTTTCTCTTACTGTCATTATTGAACACTTACTTTTTGAATAGTAATTCCTTTATCTGTTCTCACTTTCACAAAGTACATTTGTTTAGCCACATTGTTCAAATTGATTTGAGTTTGATATACTGCAGAAGTATTTGTTTCAGAAGACGAATAAACTTCTTTACCGTGGATATCCAACACCGTTACAATCACTTTACCAATTGCATCATCTACTTTCAAGGTAAATGAACCATTATTCGGATTTGGAATGACAGAAATATTAATCGACTTGTTAATATCATTAATACCAGTAATCTGAAAAATGCGCTTTGTTGCAATATCGTCAGATGCATTGGCATCGCCATTCTTTGTTATTAAAGCATGAATGGTATAATCATTTACAAGCGATAAGTCTGCCGTTTGACTAAAAGTATATTCCAAACTATCTCCTGCAAGAATTGTAGTATTAAGAGTTTCTGATACGATTAAATTTCCATTCACAAAACAACTTACTGTTGGTTGAATTAAATCAATAGACCCAGAATTTTTTACCATCACTTTCACCAATTCATTTGCGGTTAATTGAGGAGCGAATGAAGGTGCAGTAATTCTCGAAGCCGTTGCATTAATGTAGTCAGAGAAATTTTGAGCTGAGTCACTACTTTCAACTACATAGGCATGTATTCTAAAATAAGGCTCCGTATGACTACCACCATTATATCCAGTATTTAAGTTATTAGTATATGTTTGAAGAGCGTATCCAACAGAAGAGGTTGTTCCTGGGGTAATGCTACCCGTTAGATTGTTCTCAATTGGTGTTACATCTTGTCCAGGGCACCAGCCAGCTCTCGAAAGCGTCCATGTTCCACTTTGATTAGCACAGGAATTTTGACCGCAATTGTTCTTCCATACATTATGACTAAATGCAGTTGAACCATTTACCTTCACACTATGTGTAGCATTATAAAATTCAGCAGCATTACTTGTATTACCTTGGCCGTGACCTGTAATTGTCATTCTTAAATTAGAAGTTTTTGTTTTTGCTTCGAATGGAATATTGAAGTTTGGTAATGTATATGGAATAGTTGGATCACCGTAAATATGATAATCGGTATTCCAAAGCGGAGTGATTTTTTGGAAAGGATAAGGATTAGCTCCTCCAATAAATTCAAATGTTACTCTTAATAACCAACCTGAAGCACCCCATACTTGTATGAACGATTGCAACTTTTGCTTTCCAACCAACAATGTTTTAAAGTCTGTTACATCGATATCCCATGGACCGCATGCCATTCCGTAAGGAGTAATAAATCTTCCTAATTCATATTCTTGTCCATTTTTGAAAATTGAAATTTTACCAGCCTGATCCCAAGGGTCACAACCTGTAGTTGGACAAGCAACAGATACATGCATAATGATCTGACTCCATTGTTCTGGTCCTTCAGGAAAAATCACATCTGCAAAACGTGTTTGTCCATTCGCCGCAAAGTCATGCTGAAGATTGTTAAATGCTACAATAGTATTGCTTGTACTTGGCTTAGTTAATGAAATGTAAGATGAATCATTTCGATAGTCATTATCATTTCCTAATGATGCACGTGCAGATATTGTTGATGTTGTTAATGCGGATAAATCTTCTACTTTATTAAACAAGGCAGTGTATACCTGATTCGGTTGAAGTGTTGTGTAAATAGTATCGTTCACCGCTGTTCCATTGTTCACACGATAAGAAACAGGAATATTTGACACTGAATTAAACCCTGTATTTTTCACTTTTACTTTTACACGCGATGCACCTGTGAATGCTGTTAAATTATTAGGCGCATCTAATCCTAAAACAGTAACATCATTTTGAATAAGTTCATACCCACTAACCCAAGCATTTCCTAAAACAAAGCTTGTTAATGTCCCTGAATTAGCATTTGCAGTTTGATCATTTATAACGGCATTGCCTAGCCCCTCATCTAATTTATAATAAGCTACAAGTCCTGGCTCATTCCCAGCATAATTCGTGGTCATGTTTGATTGAATATCCGTTGCTGATCTTGCAATATTCCAAATGCGCACTTCATCAATCGAACCAGCGAAAGTTCTTCCGCTATAAGTTGGACTTTCTCCAATAAACAAATTAGTTGGTGATGGTGAAAAAGAAAATGCAGGAGTATAAGCTACTTTCTCTCCGTTCACGTATAACATTACATTGCTACCATCATACACACCAGCAATATGATACCAGCGATTCGTTAACAAAATAGATGGTGATGAAGCCGACTTCCATGTACCATTATCAGAGATCATGAATTCAACGCTTCCGTTATTTCCACAACGTAAAATATAACCTCTGTTAGGAGCATTAATATCTTTCGCAATGATAGATCCATCAGAAATACTATTCTTCCATGCAGAAGCATTAATCCAAGTTTCAACCGTAATTGCTGAAGTTGGATTTAGTTGAGGAGCATTGTTAATGATAATCTTATCATCTAATCCATCGAAGTTCACACCAAAGTTAGTTCCTGTCGCAAAATTACTAATGACTTTATTAATGGTATCATTCGTAGCTACTACGTCTCCTGACAAGCTCGTATAGGCCTTTACGTTATAGTTTTGATAAACGGATAAATCCGCCGTTTGTGAGAAAGTATAAGTGTATGTTCCAAACGGAGGGACCACTCCATTCATCGTTTCTGTTACAGTTGGATTACTTCCAATTTTATAACTAACCGGAAAACCTGTTAATGGATTAGTTGAGTAATTACTAACCACCACACTAATTTGCTCTGCATTCGTTAAATTGAAATTGGATGCTGGTCCTGCGATAGCACTCACACCCACATCAGGACTACTCAGCGTACATGTATAGTCACCACCTTGCCATACAGACGCAAGCGTAGTATTAATTAAAATTCCATTGTTTCCACCAGCCACAGAGTTAATAGCTGTTGTCGTTCCATTAGTTGCATCTAATTTCCAATAACCAACTAAACCAGGCTCAGTTCCTGTTAATGATGAACAGATTGTTGAAGTGATTTGTGATTGTGTTCTTCCGTAATTCCAAAAACGAACTTCATCAATTCTTCCGTTGAATGAACGACCTAACCAACCTGGAGATTCACCAATACATAGATTTCCTGTTGAAGGAACCATTCCACCACTCACGATTGTTAATCCACGTAAAACGCCGTTGATGTAAATCATGATGGAATCACCAGAATATACACCAGCAACATGATACCATGTTCCTGTTTGCATAATGGGCGCTGATGTAGCCGTTGTCCAGTTACCAGCAATACTCAAATTAAATTCTGCTTTGCCATTCTCTGCTGCACGTAAATCGAAACCATTATTTTGTCCGATATTATTTCCAGTACAAACAACGCTTCCTTTATAGATCGGAGTTTTCCATGCAGTAGCATTAATCCATGCTTCAACAGTTACTCCTGATGCTCCTTGCAATGATGCATAAGTTGGAACACGAACATAATCGTTAGTTCCATCAAGATTTAAGTGATACTGTGCATTTGTGTTGGTGCTTATCAACAAAGCAACAAAAACAAATAGTAAGGTGTAAAATTTTTTCATTGTATGGTTGGTGTGTTTTTAGCTTATCGATTAATCATTAATTTTTTTGATGATACTTTTCCTGATTGAATAATCTGAACGAAATAAAGTCCATTAGCGAAATCATCCGAAGAAAAATTTATCGCAATATCATTCGAGTATAATGACTTCACTAACTTTCTATTCGCATCAAAAATCATGATTGAAGCATCAGCAACATTGTATAAATTAAAGTTGCCGTTAGTTGGATTAGGCAATAACAAAATATCTTTATTATCTGGATTCAATTGCTGTATAGATGTAAGTGGAGAACTTCCCACTCCTATTGCGTAATATTTATTTTGAAGATTCACTGCTGTAAATTTTACGATTGTTCCATTCGCTAATAACGAACTTGCTGTTCCAGCAACCGAATAATTTTGATTCATCGAATCACGAACGAGTAAGGTGTAATTTTGAACAGGGAGGTTTTTAGTTAATGAATCACCACCATTTGCGGCATAACTTAAATT
Source organism: uncultured Bacteroidota bacterium (assembly GCA_903847585.1). Taxonomy (GTDB): domain Bacteria; phylum Bacteroidota; class Bacteroidia; order AKYH767-A; family OLB10; genus CAINEC01. The sequence goes on along the minus strand of CAINEC010000115.1, from coordinate 43,935 downwards.
GAAATATAAATCAGCATTCACGTTACCACCCTTATTGAATAACCATTCACGAGATGTTCTTTTAAAATCAAGCGGTGCATTAGCGGGTAAATAACTAGTCGAAACTCCGGATGAATCATTATGTCCATAAACAGCATAATCAAATTTCTTTGAACCTATTGATGCAATAATATTTAATCCATTTGTTGTAGTGCTATAGTTATATAAGGAAGGATCTTTACCAAACCAAACCCCATTCACATCATTCATTAAATACATTGCCTCATTACCTACTGCAGCATATGAAGGAGCCCAAGAATAATAAGCTGCCGATGCGTTTAACGTACCATCGCTACCGTTACCTGTTAAATCAGGTAATGTAGTTCCAGTAGTTTGATTAAAATCCCAATAACCTACTAAACCAATTTCATTTCCTTGCAAATGTTTGTGCATAGTCGATTTAATTTCATCAGGCGTGCGAACTACACTCCATAAACGGACTTCATCAATGTTTCCGAAACTTTGAAAGTTGACTAAATCCCAAGGAGCAATTCCAATTACAAAAGGATTCGAACTCGAAGCAATTGCATTTCCTGTTAGTGGTAATCCACCAACTTGCACACCATTGATGTAACATAGCATTTGCCCACCAGAACCAAACGTTGTTGCAAAATGCACCCACGCTGAATCAATTGGAGAAGAACCTGCTTGAATAGTATTCACACCTGGATTCCAGATTTCCGAGTAATTCTGTCCTAATTGAACAGCCATCAAATAACCATTATCAAATGCAGGAGTTACCTTACCCATAATCTTCTGGTTCCAGGTTGAATTATACATTCTTACCCACACTTCCATGGTTAACTCATTTCCTGTATTTAAAACATTATTGGTGCCGCAGTTAAAATAAACAGGAGGCTTGCTTCCTGCATTCCAAGATGGATAATCGATATAAAAACTATTTCCCGCAGTTGTTTGTGCTTGCAAGAAAGTAGTAGTTAGTAATGCCGTAGCCGTTAGTAACAATCTTTTTAATTTCATAATTGGTTAGTTTACATCCCACCATACTTTGGTAGTTGGTATATCAGGTCCTTGTTGAATAATTGCTTGGTTATAATTGGCACCATTTAAACTCGCCTCTTTCGCAGGATAGGTTAAACGGTTTGGAAAATTAGTTAAATTGATTGAATTATTGGAATAGTCTGTTAACACAGGATATCCTGTTCGACGATATTCACTATAGCTCTCTAATCCGTTTTGAAATGCATATGAAATATACTTCTGCGTAATGATTCCCTCTAGCGATACAGGCTGACAAACGCTAAGGTAATTTGCAATTTGCGTACTTGTAATAGAACTGTTAGGATACGACTGCATACTTAAATTAATTCCATCAAAATAGTATTGCTGCGGACTGCCTAACGACCACCAGCCATTTAGCGCAGCTTCAGACAATAAGAAATTAACCTCCGCTGCCGACATTAATACTCCCGGAGCATCCTGCCTTAAGAACCAAGTTCCAATCTTTGATACATCACTTGCATCGCTGTTGTAATTATTCCAGATGGATGATCCCGAAGGAACTAAATTAGGGACTCCTTCATAATCAGGAAATCCGATTATCATTGACTCTGTTGTGTATTGCGCAAATACTTTTAATCTCGGATCACTTGTAAGTTTCAAATAGTCAATTAGAAATTTACTTGGATAAGTTCTTCCACCACTTTGTCCGCTGTTGATTAAATCAAACAATGGATTTCTTATCTCACCATTGTAAGGGAAATAAGCGTTATCTGCATTGGTTAGTAAGAGTGGCTGTCCTACGAGTTCTGTTAACACCTGCTGCGTTAGTTGTGGCTGCACGTTGGATATACGCATCGCTAATCGTAATTGTAATGAATTCGCAAACTGCTGCCATTTAATTACTGAGCCTTTAAAAATGGGATCACTATTCCCTCCGAATGTAGGTTTTGAAACATCTAATAATGCTGATGCATTCTTTAACTGATTAATCAAAGCTGGATAAATCGTAGATTGTTTATCGTAAGACGGAGATAAATTCAAGCTCTTACCATTCAATGCTTGTGAATAAGGGATATCTCCGAATGCATCTGTTAGCTGCGAGAATAAATAACACTCCCAAATTTTAGCGATTGCGTTTTTATTAATCAGATAGGCATTCCCGTTAGTAAGGTTCTGCACTTCACGCGCATTAATCAAACCTTGGGCATAGACTTCATTCCACCAAGCATCTTTTCCATCATTACTATCATATTCTCTTCCTGCATCTACTCCACCCAACGTTGCGAAGTACATATTCCAGTTCATGATGGTCCAATAATTGAAATTCGCATTTGTAATATAACTGCCCATTCCTTTAACCACTGAATACGTAAATAAATAATCAGGATTTGTATTTGTTGGTGCATTCGGATTAACATTTAAATCGTCCATTGAATCCTTGCAAGCAAATGGAATAACCAATACCAAACACAAGAATAAAGTTGCAATTCGTTTTGTAGTTATTTGCTTCATATTACAAGGTCACTTTAATGTTAAATCCAATACTTCTTCGTGTAGGCCATGAATAAATCTCGTACCCTTGTCCGTTTCCGTTAGTATAGGATGATTCGGGATCTATGTTCGGAGCACCGCTATAAATCAACCATAAATTACGACCTGTAAAAGCTATACTTAATCCTTTCATGTGTAGTTTATCAGTAACTGTTTTATTAAATCGATAGTTGAAAGTAAACTCGCGTAATTTTACAAAGCTTGCATCATAAATAAATTGCTCGTGTATTTCATTCGTCCAGTCAGAAAATTGTCCCCAATATAATTCAGGATTTACATATACTGTATTTTGATTTCCATCTGCTGTAACTCCATCTGCTAAATAACCACCAGTAGCCACCCAGTTTTCAGGAGATACTCCCGCAGCAATACGCGCCGCTTCACTTGCATACCAGGCATCACGACCTTCTAAGGTGCTTTCAAGATTACCAGAGTATCCACTCGCATACATATTCGTCCCACTGAACATTTGTCCACCGATTCGATAATCAACCAACACACCTAACGAGAAATTTTTATAGGTAAAGTTATTGTAAACACCACCTGTCATTTTCGGATTGTAATTTCCCAATACTTTTGGTTTGTCATCGCGAATGTACATTCCATGTTCATCGACTAATTTATTACCATTAGCATCGCGCTTAATACCATATCCTACTATATCTCCATATTCATGTCCGGGACGTGCTTCAATAGTTAAGTTCCATTGATAAAATAACTGATAAGCTTCTAATCCTTCTGTTAAAGAAACAACTTTGTTTTTATTATGCGCCAGATTGATATCTAAATTCCATTTGAAATTTGTTTTCTCAATTGGAATTGTTTTTAGTTGCACCTCTATACCTTTATTTAAAATTTCTCCACTATTGATAATTGCATTTACAAATCCCGATGTAGCGGATACGCTAGCCGGTAGTATCTGATTTTTTGTATCCGAACGATAGTAAGTAAAGTCTACTCCTATTCGGCGATTAAAGAAATACAATTCTGTTCCTGCTTCAATGTTGGAAGTGATTTCTGGTTTCAAATTTAGCAAAGGCAATGTTGGATCTAATTGATACATCGTTGCACCATTGAAAGAACCTGCAGTTGGATAACTGAACGTGGCACGATACGGATCGGTATCACGTCCTACTTGCGCCCACGACAAACGAAGCTTCCCGAATGTAAATTTCGATTTATCATTTTTCATTAATTCAGAAAAAACAAATCCAGTACTTACTGATGGATAAAAATACGAACGCGCATCTTTTGGTAAGGTAGAACTCCAATCATTACGTGCAGTAATATCTAAGTATAAAAATTCTTTGTACGCAATTTGTCCGAAGGCATATAACCCATTTGTACGGCGTTTAGAAATGAAATTTGTTACCGTTGGGCGATTAACACTGTTCTCTATCGAATAGAAATACGGTATTGCTAATCCTCCGTCAGTACGTGAAGAAAACGAATTACTTTCCTTTTGCAAAGTACTTCCTCCTAGATTGGCAGAAAAAGAGATATCAGAATTAATACTATCTGAATAACTCAATAAGAAATCACTTTGATATTGCTTTTCATTCGACCAGCCTTTTGAATAAGAACCCAATGAATTGGAAATACTGTTATAAGCTTCTCGATCATTGTTTTGAAATAAATTAATATCCGCATTGGTGCGCACCATCAAACTAAAATTATCCTGAATTTTATAATTCACCGAGGCAATTCCTAATAATCGATCGCGGGTATCTTCGTTCAAATCGTAATTAACCGACCAATACGGATTGTTCATCCAGTTCCAATTGGTGAACCATGTTTGCTCTTGTCCAGCAGCATTCATCTGATTATTCTCTAACGAAGAAGCGCTGATATTTCGAGGCATCATCACATAGTTACGAGGAGCACTAAAGCTATTCGCTAAGCCTAAACGATTTTTAGCCACTTGATTGCTATAGGTTATTCCCACATCCAAACTAATGCGATCACTAATCATAGCGGCTGTACGTGCCGTTAGATTAGTACGGTTTAATGTAGTTCCAGGAACAATATCTTTTGTGTTAAAATTTCCTGCCGATAAACGATAAGTCATCTTATCTGATCCACCACTTAACGAAACATTATTTACTGCTGTTATTCCTGTTTGAAAAAAGGAACTGTAGTTATCCGCCTGCGGAGAAAAACTTCGTACTTGTCCATCCCAATCTTTAATTGTTTGTCCTAACATTTTTGGTCCCCAGCTACCAAAAGCAGAGGCACTTACTGTGTTATAAGTGTAAATTCCATCTTGTAAAACCCAAGGCCCTTCAAATTTCCCATTACGTCCAGCGCCATACACATCTTGAAACTTAATTTGAATATTAGGAAGCTCCACTGAGGTAGAACTATTAAACGTTACTCCAATCCCGTTAGCCTTCGCTCCTTTCTTGGTAGTAATCACTATTACACCATTTGCAGCTAATGAACCATAGAGTGCTGCTGCATTGGGACCTTTTAACACATTCACCGATTCAATATCATCGGGATTAATATCACTGATACCATTCCCATAGTCACGTCCACCCCATTGAGTAGTGTTATTGCTGGTATTATTTTCAATTGGTACTCCATCAACAACAATCAATGCCTGATTAGAACCCGATAGAGAAGTCACACCACGCAACACAATACGACTCGAAGAGCCTGGTCCGCCCGTAGTAGATGTAATATTTAATCCCGCTACCTTCCCAGCTAACTGATTAATCACACTTGCATCTTTGGCAGTTTGTAAATCTTCTCCTTTTACTTCCTGAACTGCATAACCGAGTGCCTTTTTTTCTTTTTTGATTCCAAGCGCGGTAACAACCACTTCCTTCAATTCTGTTTTATCTTTTTTCAGATAAACAACAAGATTGGTTTTACCGTTGACAGGAACAAGTTCACGCAGCATAGAAACCATCACAAAAATTAATGTATCGTTAGCATGCGGAATAGTGATTTCAAATTTGCCATCTTCATTCGCAGCAGTAGAAATGGATGTGCCTTTTACATTGACGACTGTGAAAGGCAACGGTTGTTTATCATCTATAGATAAAACTACACCGCTAACCTTTAACGATTGTGCGTTTAGCTGGATGCAAGAAAATAATGGTATTAGAATGAAAAGTAATTTAACCAATAAGGATTTATTTCTTTTCATTGGATTTTTGTTCTGGTTTTACTGACTGATTTTTCTTAGCTTGCAAATCGTTGATATAATCCGTCCACGATTTTTTCTGATGAATATTCTCTCCGTAAAAACGTATAATGTTATTCATCACCTCTGGATTTAAATAAACAGGAATCACATCGAGGATGTCGAGTTTCTCATCAAGAATCACCACCTCAGGAAAACCAATATTGCCACGCGTGATTGCTTGCGTAAATGGATGCAAAGAACCTGACTGTGCTCCTGGTGCTATTATTTGTCCTTTAAAGTTAACGGTATCATTACCTACCACATTAAAGTTTACACAATTAAATTTCTCTCGTAAATACTCTAAGTTTAACGAATCAGTAAAGCTAGTCGACTTCATAATTTTACAGCTATTACAAAAATCAGCCTCGAGTAAAATAATTGTTTTTTTATTATTCGAATGTTGTCCATCGAGGTAATTGGTTGCCGATTTCCAATTGGTTAATTTTATTTGATCGATTATCGTTGAATCCTTCATGGCTTTCTCGTACAACTTTTCAAAATCGTTATAGCTGCATGATTTGTAAACATTCTCGAGGGTAAAAATGAGGATAGGTTCTATTTTAGGAATATCCAAATAACCGGGCACTATTAAATTCAGATTGAATTTATTTTTATCCTTTTCATAGCCATTCATAAAAATGGTAGTTGGATACATCAAACTTCCGTTGAGTAATTTAATCGCTAGCTCATGCGTTGCTCTCTTCTCAGTTCCTGTAGGCTTATAAATCTCTCCAAGGAACTCGATGGTATCCTTACTCTCCGCGTCAAAACTTACGGGATAAAAATTCTGGTTAATATACCCCGCGAGGCCTTCATTAGCATAGGTAGTTTTCATCATCTGCTTACACCAGCCACACCAATCGGTATAGAAATCGAGAATAACAGGACGCTGCTGGGTTTGCATTTTTTGCATGGCCTCTTGCAGTGTCATCCACTTTACTTTGCTGCCCTCATCATTTTGAGCATATAGCGTAAGTGAATTAGCAAGCAAAAGAAATACTAAAACAAACGAAGAAAGATATCGCAATTTCATAGTTGAATTAAATGATTTGAAGAGAATAAAAATAGGAAAATAATCCTACAACAGGATTTCTATTTGTTTTGCTTCGGGTCATTCAAAGTAAAAGAGATTGGCAAATTGAATGACACCTTCACTTTTTCTCCACTTTCTAATTCTCCAGGTGTCCACCTTGGCATGGACGCCACTAAACGCAATACCTCTTCGTCGCAGCCACCTCCAATCCCGCGTAAAATCCTTGGATCGGTAACATTACCTTCTTTGTCAATTACAAAGTTGACGAATACCTTACCAGTAATATTGCTATCTACTGCCAATACAGGATACTTAATATTACTTATTATAAACTCATACATCGCAACCTCACCTCCTGGAAACTGAGGCATTACTGGGATGAAGGTATAAACTTTATCTTCTTGCAAATTTGTATTCGACTTCCCATTAGTTTGGCTTTTAGATTCTCCAAAAGCAAAAACTAATAATATGAGTAACAGTGTTCCATAATTTCTTATCATAATTTGAATTAATAAAGTACAACATTGTATACTAAATTAAAAAATAATTCGATATTTAACCCATGTGCTACAACATTGCCTTCATCGAAAAGAAATTAGAAACGCTGGCTAAGCGGTTTAATGCGGGGACTATTCACGGACCTATCTTTCATCCGCCCCTGTTTCATGCATCTGCATTTACACACCCTTATTGGCCTGTGTTGTTGCATCCGCAAGAATGGCAGATTGATTTTTATCGCTGGGGATTGATACCTTCTTTTACCAAGGATTGGGATGCTGCGTTGAAGATTTCTACCATGACCGGAAATTGTATCGGTGAAGAAGCATTTGAAAAACCTTCGTTTCGTAAACCGATTAGCACAAATCGTTGTGTTATTCCTGTCTCAGGATTTTATGAGTGGAGAACAGAAAATGGCGTTAAATATCCGTATTATATATTTCCGAAAAATGATGAGTTTTTCTTTATAGGTGGAATCTATGATGAATGGACCAATCCTGAAAACAACGATTTACTAAAAACATTTTCGATAATTACCTGCGAGGCTAATCCGCTTTTAGCAAAGATTCATAATACCAAAAAACGAATGCCGCTTATATTACCAGAAAACAATTTAATACATTGGCTTCAACCCGATTTACAGCGCGAAGATGTTTTGTTGATGATTACTCCTTACGATAATGATTTGATGCAGGCACATACGATTTCTAGAAAAATAACCGATCGGAAAAATTATGTGAATGATGAGTCTTTAATTCAAGAGTTTACGTACCCCGAATTACAATTGCTCGACGCGTTTGATTAAGCAAGGGTATAGTATTCTGGATTTTCTATTTGATAAACTCGTATTACTCCAACGCTGACTAAGTCCACTAAGATTTTCATGGCGCGCCAGCGACTAATATTTACCAGCTTGCAAAATTCTTTTAAGGTAATACGAGGATGATTACTCAGGTAATTCAACAATGCTTTTTCTTTATCAGAATAATTAATGATTGTTTGTCGTGAGCCATGTTGGCGTTTTAAAACTTCTACCACCACTTTACTCGCTAATAAACATTGGTCTGCCTGACGAACATATACCCACTTCTTTCCTTTCTCATCAATGGCATAATAAGGCTTATCTTTTCCATCGGGTACGAATACCTCTAAAACTGTTTTACCTTTCACATTCCACTCGTGAATTTGCAATTCAATTTCAGGATAACAGTAATGCCTAGCCGCTTCTTCTAACATAAACTTCTCCTCCTCTGCTGTCACTCCGTTGATGCTTCCGTTATCATTCACACCAACGAGTAAGGTACCACCATGATGATTAGCGAAGGCTACCATTGATTTAGCAATACGATGCACCGATGAGATTTCTTTTTTGAAATCCAACATTGGCCCTTCGCCCTGCACTATCAATTGTTCAATGCGCTTCACGGCATCTAAGTTAAGAAAGAAAATTATTGAGCAATGATGGTATCGTAAGCAGGACTATACGTTGCAAAAACTCCTAGTCCGCCGGTAATATTTGATTTGATATTAGAAGGTACCGCAAACGGACTTCCATTATTCGATATTTGTGTTTCAGCATCACGCCAGAATTCAAACGTTCCTCTATCGACCGCACAAAACTTCACAATAATGGTATCTCCTTTTTTAAACAACCCTGCTTCTTCTTTGATATCATCCGGCTTTGTCGAATTAGGTATTTGTCCACGAAAAGCATTAAAAACAAACGATTGCCCATTGATGAATTTATCCTCGAAAGCAGAACCCAACGGCGCTAAAAACAAATCATCTTTTGTAATTCGTTTGGCCATCCAACGGTAACAATTACCTATGGAATCAGGATCTGTCAAATTAGCCCACGCTAATCCAAGTGAATCTAAATTCTCTTGCACCTTAAACCATGTACTATCTAGTGCAATATGCGGTTGCAATTTCGCAGTTGATGATAATTGCTGATTGTCCTTTGTAATAATCGTTAACTGATAAGTTCTTCCCTCTTCTCCAAACATGGTAGGCAACTTTGTAACAGAATCCAACGCAGCATAAAACCCTTTCAGACTAACTCCATTCACAACAGTGTCTAATTCGATTAACTGAACAGTTTTAACTCCATCATAAATTGTAACGAACGCTCCACTCTCTGCAAATGAATTTAATGCACCTGGATTTATCGGATCAAAATAAGAAGATGAACGACTTAAAATAACATAAGGTGGCAGACCTGTCTCTACATATCCATCAACTACTACTCGCGGATCTTCACGAGGTAAATCCAATGAAATATTTTCTTCGCATGAAGCGAAAACAAATGCTATGATAATTAAATATAAAAACTGTTTCATGACTTAGAATTTAAAATTGTACGTTACAGAAGGAATCAATCCGAATAAAGAAACTTGCTTGGCTTGTACCGATAAGTTACCATCTACGGAGTTACCATCCACATTGAAATAAATGAAATAAGGATTTTTACGACTATACACATTATAGATGGAGAACACCCAACTTCCTTCGTAGTGTTTATGCTTTTTACCGTGGTAGGTTGCTGAAATATCAAGACGATGATATGCTTTCTGACGGAAACTATTTCGAGCTTGGTATAAACTTAATACATTGAAGTTGTTATTCAAATTGATTTCGCCATTAGCACCAACTGAAACTGGTGGTGTTGTGGATGCAAAGTACTTTTGCGAAGGAAGGGTTAATGCATCCCCGGTAGAATATACCCATACCGCACCGAATGTCCACTTTTTACTTTTCTGATAATTCAACACAATTGAACAATCATGGCGACGATCGTATTTAGCAGGGAATTCTTTTCCGTAGTTGATTTCGGCAAACTGACGATTCGTATAGGATAATGTATAACCAACCCAACCCGTTAACTTACCTTGATTTTTCTTAATAAAAAACTCAGCTCCATAACTATCCCCCTTACCGAAAACGAAATTATTATCTGCATTATTCTTAACATCCTGATCGGGAGTTACGCCTTCACGATACTCAATTAAATTTTCCATCGTTTTGTAATACACTTCAACGGATGTTTCGAAAGTATTCTTCTTCAAATTTTTGAAATACCCTAATGCATACTGCGTTGAAAATTGTGGCTTTACTTTATCGGTCGATGGCACCCACACATCGGTAGGTAAGCTAACCGATCCGAAGGATGCAAGATGGATATACTGGTAATTCTGTGTAAACGATGCTTTGATAGATGAGCGATTATTAATCTGATAACGCACATTGAAACGTGGTTCAACTTTCGCATACATCTTTACTTTATCACCTGTTTTATAACTTACAGAATCGATAATATTATTTGTGTTTAAAGGATCCTGAATATAACGCGTAAACGGACCTACATGCTCAAACATCGAAAAGCGTAATCCTCCACTCACCTTCCACTGATCATCAATTTCCCAGTCATCATTAACATAAACTGCAAGGTCATGTGCATAATAACGCTTCACTTCTCCGAGGTCAAATTGCACATCACCTGAGCGAGCAGAAACATTTGTAGGAGTGAAACGATGGTAGATATAGTTCATTCCGAATTTCACATTGTGCAATACAGTGGGATACCAGTTAAAATCCGACTTCAAAGAATAATCACGAATACCTGAGAAGATTTTAAAATCGAATTGTTGTTGCGCCGCGCCGAACTCAAAATTATAATTTGTAAAAATGAGGGAATTGTTCACGAACAATTTTTCGTTGAACAAGTGATTCCAACGGAAAGCAGCGGTTGCATTTCCCCAAGGTATTTTTACTTTGAATCCTGTTTCTGGACTTCTAAAATTAAAAACATCCTTTCCAAGATAACAAGATAAATACAAGCGATCTTTATTAGAAATTGTATAATTTATTTTACCATTTAAATCGTAAAAATAATAGCTATTACCAGCAATGCGAGAATTAGCGGGCACAAATGGCTCACGCAAAAACAAATCGATAAATGTCCTGCGTCCCGATACAATAAACGAAGCTTTATCTTTTACAATTGGACCTTCGAGCGTAAAGCGCGAAGCAATATAACCTATCCCACCTTCTCCATGCACTTCTTTGTTATTTCCGTCTTTCATGGAGATATCCAATACAGAAGATAATCGTCCGCCATATTGCGCAGGCATTCCTCCTTTTGTCAATGAAACATTTTTAATGGCATCTGAATTAAACACAGAAAAAAATCCGAATAGATGCGAAGCATTATAAACCACTGCTTCATCCAACAAAATTAAATTCTGATCCGGTCCTCCGCCACGAACATAAAATCCGGAATTACCCTCTCCAGCAGATTTCACACCTGGTAACAATTGAATGGCTTTAAGTACATCAACTTCGCCCATCAAAGCAGGCAATGCTTTTATCTGATCAATGCCTACTTCAATCTTACTCATCTCTGTCGATTGAATATTTCTTTCTTGTTTCTGTGCACTAACAATTACTTCTTGCGTTTCGATAACGCGAGGCTTCAATTCAATATTGATAGACTGACTTTTTGTGAGCGTATATTTAGCTTCATTGGTCACAAAACCTACGTAAGAAAAAACAATGGTGTAAGTTCCTGGAGCTACCGACATTGAATAAAATCCGTAAGCATTACAACTTACGGCCTTCTCAATTTCTTTGAAATAAACAGCAGCACCAATCATACGCTCGCCTGTTGATGCATCTGAAATATAACCGCTGACAGTAACTTTTGATGGAGTTGGCGCTTGAGCCAGGACAATTTGATTAAATAGTAGGAAGTGTAATACAAAAAGGGCAATCAATTTTTTCATAGTGCGAAATTAAGCGGAAATGATTGAATAAATTCGGCAATTGTTAATATTAACATCGGTTGGAGTTGAAACATCTAAAATGAAATATTGTTTTTTAATTTAAATTTGTAGAGTAATTCTTAGAAAATGACAGAAACAGCTTATTTATTTAGTGCAGCAGGAATGATTAGTCTATTTACGCTAATTGTAATGGAGATTGTGTTAGGTATTGACAACATCATTTTCATTTCTATTCTAGCGGATAAACTTCCGAAGAATTTACAAAAGAAGGCGCGCAGAATAGGATTATCCATGGCATTGATTATTCGCATCATGCTTTTGTTTTCGTTAAGTTGGATTATTGGATTAAAAGAAACATTACCACTTCCATTTGGTTTAGAGTTTAGTGGTAAGGATATTATTTTACTTGCTGGAGGATTATTCCTACTTGCAAAAAGCACAACAGAAATACATGGTAAAGTTCAAGGTGAGGAAGATCATAAAAATCCAGACCTTAAGAAAATAACGCTCAACACTGCTATTATTCAAATCATTGGTTTAGACATTGTATTTTCATTTGATTCAATTTTAACGGCTGTAGGATTAGTGAATCATATTTTAATCATGGTATTAGCAGTAATCATTTCCATGTTGATTATGCTAGCCGCTGCAGGCCCTGTTTCTGATTTCGTCAACCGTCACCCTAGCATTAAAATGCTTGCATTATCATTTCTGATGTTGATTGGATTTATGTTAATCATAGAAGCCTTTCATCACGAAGTGGAAAAAGGATATATCTACTTTGCGATGGCGTTCTCTTTAACAGTTGAACTGTTGAATATCCGAATGAGAAAGAAAAGCAATTCTTAGTTATTAAGACGGAATAATTTGCATCTCGAAGTGCTTTTCGAGTTTGTGAATTAAAAATATCGCAATCATAATTATTACAATAAGTACGATTAGGATTTGTATTACTTTCAAAATCGACTTTCTCATTTTATACAGCTAAATAACGATTCATCCAGGTATCTTTAATTGGCAAATACAAGCTCGTTTGTAATTCGTCAAAACTAGTAAGCAGCGAATTAGAAACAAGTGTTTGCTCGTTAATTTTGCCCTCTGAAAACAGCGACTTTAATTCATTGGCATTAGCAGCCATATTTCCTTCGGATGATTTTACGACAATCGAAAAACGATTCAACCAATCGATATTCATTTGTTGAGCAAGTCGGGTAATTTCCTTTGTCATTGAATCGATAGAGCAACCACTGGCACCCGTTTGCGATTCATCAACACCAACAACAAGAATAGCATCATCAATTAAACTATAAGAAGCATTCAAATTTTGTTTATGGGCTGTCCATTTTTGTACAAACAACGACAACTCATTATTTAATGAGGCAATCTCTTCTTGCGTTAACAAACGATTGGACGTAAACATCCAGAAGCGAGCATTCGCGGGTAATTGATTAAATTCGACTAACATATTAAACTGGCATTTTATTGTTATCACTTGATTCAGGCAACGACTCTAAACCTGCATCGCGATTTAATTGTAATTCTTCTTTTAGTAAATCTACTTTCCAAACTTTTTTATTTTCCTCCACCACTCGCTTAAGAGAAATTCTTTGTTGTAATTCATTGCCTTCTTCCTTAAAATAAACAATGGCTTTATCGCCTGATATATCCTCAGATACAATGGTTACCTTATTAGGATTAACTGCATCGTTTTCGCCTGTCAAATCCTCTAGTCGCTTTAATTGTGTTAAAAGCTTTTGTGTCGATCGTGTTGAATAGGACATTGCTTCTTCATAATTTCTTTTTTCCATAGCCTCTAAAAACTGAGATGCTACTTTTTTAGGTGTCTCCGTTTCAGAAGTACATGAATTAAAAACACTTCCTAGTAAGAATAAAAAACTAATTAATTTTAACTTCATTGCTATTGTGAATTATTTGAATTGGTAATTGGTAATAAAGGTTATCGATTGCGTAATATTTATAATCGCCAATCTGAGAATAAGGAATACGAATGCTGCTGTACGTATTTATTAAATCTGCGATTAATTCACTGCAATAATAGGACTGATTATTTAAAACAAATTCATCATCGAAATGAATTTTATCAGTCAAAAGCAAATCAACTTGATTTAGTAATTGAGTGCGCATATTATCTTTCAGTGGATATCGAACGATTTCGTAAGAACGACAAACTTGTGTATTCACAAAATCATTTAACTTGGATTTAAGTAATCCTGATTGACCATTTTCGTTCGCCATGTGATACACGAAGGCAGTTCCATTTTCCTTGCGGATAATTCCTGCATGAGAAAACTTTTTGTCGTGTTGCGACATCTTTTTAAACTGGGAGCCTATTAAGCTTTTACTATCACGTAATACAATGTCGCCATCCTGAATTGAATTCATGTTTACAATACTAGAATCCGCTACCTGACTTATAGAAATAAGTCGGAGGATGATAGCTGCATTCGCTACGATAGTAAGCAATAGAATCCACTTAAAGCCTTTCATACTACATTCGCTCTGGAACCTGAATACCTAATAATAAAAGTGACTTTTTGATAATATCACCCGTAACCTTCGAAAGATAAATGCGGAAAGCTGTTGTTTCTAATTGCGACTTATCGACAATCGGATTTTCATGATAAAAGTGATTATAATTTTTAGCTAATTCATAAACGTAATTAGCAATAATAGAAGGCGCATATTTTTCGGCAGCAGTTTGTAAAGCAAAAGGATAATCTAAAATCGATTTAACCACCATCTTCTCTTTATCATTCATTAATGCGTAAGTCGCTACATCAAATGCTTTTCCTTTCAACTCTTCAATCGTATTCCCCTTTTTAACTACGGATTGAATACGTGCGTAAGTGTATTGTATGAACGGACCAGTGTTTCCATTAAAGTCGATGGATTCAGCTGGATTAAACAACATGCGTTTTTCAGGATCTACCTTAAGGATGTAATATTTCAAAGCACCCATTCCTATCGCACTATACAAATTCGCGGCTTCATCCGAATCGAAATCTTCTATCTTACCTAACTCACGCGTAATCTTCTCTGCTTCATCCATCATCTCCTGCATTAAATCGTCTGCATCCACTACTGTCCCTTCACGTGATTTCATTTTCCCCGAAGGAAGATCCACCATATTATAAGAAAGGTGATGTAAATTATTCCACCAGTCGTAACCCATCTTCTGCATCACGAGCTTCAATACTTTGAAATGATAATCCTGCTCATTCCCTACTACGTAGATAAGCTTATCAAATTGATATTCGTTATATCGTAACTGCGCAGTTCCTAAATCTTGCGTTAGATAAACGCTGGTTCCATCGCCACGCAATAATAATTTATGATCAAGTCCATCGCTGGTTAAATCAACCCAAACAGAACCATCTTCTTTTTGATAAAAAACTCCCTTTGCTAATCCTTCTTGCACAATATTTTTCCCGAGTAAATACGTCTCGGATTCATAATAGAATTTATCAAAGTCGACGCCCATGGTTTGATAGGTCTTTTCAAATCCATCATACACCCAACCGTTCATCATTTTCCAAAGCGAAACGATGGACTCATCACCTGCTTCCCAAGCGCGAAGCATCTCTTGTGCAGCTAAAATTGCTGGTGCATTTTTCTTTGCGTCCTCTTCGGATTGACCTTGCTCAACCAAAGCATTAATTTGCGACTTATATAACTTATCGAACTCCACATAATACTTACCCACTAAATGATCGCCTTTCATTCCTGTTGATGCAGGTGTCTCTCCGTTACCTAGTTGTTGCCAGGCATACATCGACTTGCAAATATGAATACCACGGTCGTTAACCAGGTTAACTTTAGCTACTGAATAACCACAGGCCTTTAAGATTTCAGCCACGCTGTAACCTAAAAAGTTATTACGAAGATGTCCCAGGTGTAAAGGCTTATTCGTGTTCGGTGAACTATACTCCACTACTAACTTCTGATTCGTATTAGCAACCTGAGACGGATAATTGTTGGACACAAAAGCATTTAATTCAGAAAGCCAGTTTTCATTCTTGAAGGAAAGATTCAAAAATCCTTTTACCACATTAAAGGCATTCACCTTATCAAATGATTGTACCAGTTCAGCCCCTAATTCATTCGCTAAAGCATCGGGATTCATACGAACTGCTTTTGCGAGATTAAAAACCACCACTGTTAAGTCGCCCTCGAAATCCTTACGTGTTAAATTAATAGACACTTCAGAAGGAGCAATCGTATGCCCATACAATTTATGTAAGGCTTCAGCAACGGCGGACTTTAATGAATCTTCGAATAACATATTTTAGAATTGACTTTAAAAGTCGATAAATGGAGATTCCTGAAGGGATTAGCCATCAGCAATCAAATGATTTTAGTTTAGAATTTAGATTAGGCAATCTGCGCCACTACCCTTTGAAGAATCTCAAAAGTGTTTTCAGCCATCAGATTTTCTTTATCCAAGGTTGGATTTACTTCTGCAATTTCAAAGCAACACACCTTTTCATTTTGAATTAAACGTACGCATAATGAACCAGCTTCCTTTTCAGTAATTCCGTTACGAACAGGAGTTCCGGTTCCTTTAGAAATTGAGCTATCCATACTATCTACATCAAACGAAACATAGATCAATTGACAGTTATTTAAGTAAGCCAAGGCATCACGAGCAATCTTCTCAACGCCATGTCTTTTCACATCGCTAGTCGTAAATGTTTTGATTTTATGCTTCTTCATCAAGAAAGTCTCTTCCGGCTCTACGTCACGAACAGAGATATAAACTAAGTCGGAATACTGAACTTTAGGCGACATGCCACCCACTTTCTTCAGTTTATTCCAAAGGTCGATGGTCTCTTTATCTGGCTTATTTAACTTGTTCGCAATATTGTCTTCTCCTAATGAAGCGGCCAACGGCATTCCGTGAACATTACCTGTTGGAGTCGTGTAAGGAGAATGCAAGTCGGCATGTGCATCAATCCAGATTACACCAATTCGTGCTTTCGGATTCGCCATTTTAATTCCTGCAATGGTACCACCAGCTGTGCTATGATCTCCTGCTAGTACGATAGGAAACTCTTTCGCTTTCATCGTATCCGACACTGCTTTCCCTAGGTTCTCGTAGATATTAAGGATACCACTTAAACGCTTTGCATAGGGACTACCTAGCGGCTGAAACAGCATCTTATTATCGATTGGAATCGATACAGAAGGTAACTTATTAAACAAGTTAGAACCATAATCGAACGCGGCTATTTTTATCGCATCCGGACCTAAACTAGCACCTCGAGTACCAGCTCCAAGTTCCGATTTCACTTCAATTAACCTAATTTTCTTATGCATATAATTTTTATATTGTCTTATTTACTAATTAATTACGTTAAACAATTAAATCAAAGAAATAATTAAAATAACGTAATATTAAATTTTATTACGAATCGCAAAATTCACTTTCATAAAGAAAGTAAGTTACTTACATTTGCAAAACAATCACAAAGTAACTCACTCGGATTATGAAAAATCGCTACACTGACCTAATTGAACAAACCTTTGATTTTCCACAGGAAGGATTTGAGGTTAAGGATGCATCCTTACATTTTAATGGTGTTCCTTTGATGGATATCATCGAGCAGTACGGAACTCCGCTTAAAATCACCTACCTGCCTAAAATCAGCGAGCAAATTCAAAAGTCGACGCGACTTTTTAACGTTGCGATGGCCAAAGCCGGGTACAAAGGTAACTATATGTATTGTTATTGTACAAAAAGTTCACACTTTGAATTTGTATTGAATGAAGCATTAAAGAACGATATCCATTTAGAGACCTCTTCAGCCTTCGATATTTCAATTATTAAGAACCTACACGAGAACAACAAAATCGACAAGGAGCGCTATGTCCTTTGTAACGGGTTCAAAAAAGAGAACTATACCGATGGCATTATTGAATTGATGAACGAAGGATTTACGAATATAATCCCTATTCTCGACAATAAAGAAGAGTTAGATTATTATTTAAACAACTACGAAGGAAAGATTAAAATCGGGATTCGCATTGCGGCGGAAGAAGAGCCGAATGCAGAATTTTACACTTCACGTTTAGGAATTCGTTATAATGAGATTATTGATTTTTATAAATCACATATTTTAAATAATCCACGAGTAGAATTAAAACTACTTCACTTCTTTATCAATACAGGAATCAAAGACACGGCTTATTACTGGTCGGAATTACAAAAGAACATTAACCTTTATTGCGACTTACGCAAGGTTTGCCCTGAATTAGAGTTGTTGGACATTGGCGGAGGCTTCCCTATCCGAACAAAACTCGACTTTAGCTACGACTACCAATACATGGCTGATGAGATCATCCGTCAGATAAAGGCCGCTTGCGATTCAAAAGAGGTTGAAGAACCTACAATTGTAACCGAATTCGGATCATTTACGGTTGGTGAGAGCGGAGCTATTTTATTCAGCATTGTTGGACAAAAACAACAGAACGATAACGAGTTGTGGAGCATGATTGACTCTTCATTTATTACTACCCTTCCAGATACCTGGGGATTAAAACAGAAGTTCATATTACTTGCAATTAATAACTGGGAACATGATTACCAGCGCGTTAACCTTGGTGGTATTACCTGCGACAGTGATGATTACTATATTATGGAATCTATTCGTAACCGTGTATTCTTGCCAAAGAGTGCCGAAGGTGAAACGCAATATTTAGGATTCTTCCATACAGGGGCATACCAGGAGAGTTTAGGTGGCTATGGCGGAATTCAACATTGCCTTATTCCAGCACCAAAACATGTCTTAATTGACCGTGATGAGGATGGTGAATATACTACACGCTTGTTCGCAAAAGAACAAAGCGCTAAGAACATGATGAAAATCCTGGGTTATTAATAACAATTTGTTCATAATATTTAGGCGAAAGTGTCGTTTTTATTGGTGAAAGTTTGATTATCTTTGATAAAATTTTTAAAACCATGAAAAAACTACTAGGCATTATTTCAATTGCCACTATTATCTACGGATGTGGCGGACCAGATTACAAGACAGAAGTTGAGCGCATGATGAAAGAGCGTGACAGCTTGATGTCGCAATACGATGCAAAGGATTCGATGATTAATGGATATATGCAGGATATCGCAGAGATTCAGGCTAGCATTGAAAATCTTACTCAGCAGGAAGCCATGATCAACAAGAGTGACATGAACAATCCTGAAGCATCGACTACAGCAAAGCAAAACATTCTTAATAATGTTGAGTCTATTAAGCAATTAATTGAAGAGAACAAGAATAAATTAGCTGACCTTCAAGCTAAAATTCGTCGCTCAAACGTGAAGATTACAGAGATGGAGAAAATCATTTCTGGACTAAACGATCAATTAGCTTTACGTGATTCAAGTATCAATTCATTGAATGAAAAGGTAGTTGCATTGAATGGTACAATCACAAACATGCAAGGCGAAATTGATAATGTGAAAGCTGAAAATCAGCAAAAAGCAGCGGAGATTTCTGACAAAACAACTAAGCTTCATACTGCGTTTTATACTGTTGGATCTTACAAAGAACTAAGAGATAAGAAAGTATTATCGAAGCAAGGTGGGTTCTTAGGAATAGGAAAAGCTAAATCAGTAGTTCCTGATTTCAACCAGAATGCATTTACTCAAATCGACTATACATCAACTAAAACAATCTCCATTAATAAGAAAGATGCAAAACTTGTTAGTACACACCCAAGTGGAACTTATAAAATTCAGAAAGAAAACGAAAAAGTAACTTCTATTGAAATTACAGATCCTGAAAACTTCTGGAAAGCATCGAAGTATTTAGTAGTAGTTGCTGAGTAATCAAATAAAATAATTCAGAAAAGGCATCTTTAATCGGATGCCTTTTTTATTTTAGAGGAAATTATGAAGAAAGCCATCTATCAGTTTTTGTTCAAATTATTCAAATGGAGAATTGTTGATGCTCCACCGCTTAACTCATTTCAATATGTTTTGATAGCTGCGCCACATTCAAGTAACTGGGATTTTTTTGTTGGACTTGCTGTCAAAAATATACTTGGGATTCATCCTCACTTTTTTGCTAAGAAAGAATTATTCTTCTTTCCGTTTAATCTCTTTTTAAAATCGATTGGAGGTATTCCTGTTGACCGATCCAACAAACATGATTTAGTCACTGAGATTAGTCAAAAATTTAAAGCGGATAAAAACTTTTCATTAGCACTCGCTCCCGAAGGAACACGAAAGGCAGTTCCTAAATTCAAAACAGGATTTTATCAGATTGCTTGTCAGGCTAAAGTAGCGATTGTAATGGTTGGCTTAGACTACAAAAGAAAAGAAGTCACCTTTGCCCCACCCTTTCATCCAACAGGCGATTTAACAAAAGACAGTTTAATAATGGCTGATTTTTTTAAAGACAAAACCGGAAAACACCGTAATGTAGGTTCGATTATTTAACTAGGTTTTTAATTGCTTCGTTGCAATTATTCAACACACGCGCTTCTACATTTTCATCATTTCCCTTCACGAATTTATTTCCACTCACCTTCTCGTACAATTCAATATATCGTTCGCTGATTTCATTGATAAACTCATCAGAGAATGCTGGAATCACTTGTCCATCTTTTCCTTGAAAATCGTTTGCTATTAACCACTGACGTAAGAATTCTTTCGATAACTGACGCTGAGGCTCATTGTTCTCTAAACGTTGTGCATAGCCGTCAGCATAAAAATAGCGAGATGAATCAGGTGTATGAATCTCATCAATTAAATAAATTGTATCGTCTGATTTACCAAATTCATATTTAGTGTCGACTAAAATGAGTCCCTTTTCAGCAGCCATTTCACTTCCTCGCTGATACAAAGCACGCGTATATTTTTCAAGTACTAAATAATCTGCTTCACTCACGATTCCTTGGTTCAAAATTTCCTCTCTTGAAATATCTAAATCGTGGCCATGATCACTTTTAGTTGTAGGGGTAATAATAGGCTCTGGGAATGCTTGGTTTTCTTTCAACCCGTCAGGCATTGCAACTCCGCAAATAATTCGCTTACCTGCGCTGTATTCACGCCATGCGTGTCCGGTTAAATAACCTCTAATCACCATTTCCACTTTGAATGGTTGACATAAACGTCCTATGGTAACATTCGGATCAGGAACTGAAAGCACCCAATTAGGACAAATATCTTTTGTTGCCTCCAAAAAATGAGCGGCTAGTTGGTTTAACACTTGACCTTTATAAGGAATTGGTCTTGGCATAACAAAATCGAATGCTGATATACGATCACTCACGACCATTAGCATCCAGGTATTATCAATCACATATACATCACGCACTTTTCCGTGATAGATGGATGTGGTTCTTTCAAATTTAAAATCGGTATGATGTAAACAGTTTTGCATTTCGCTTTGCAACATGACTTTATTATTTTTTATTCTTGATCTGATTCTTTTTCTGATGATTCTTGCTCATTTCGCTTCGATGGTCTTCGACCTTTATAATCACGATTAGTATCTTTTTCCTTTGCAGGTTCTTTATCGTAAGCATGGATAATGTCGCGCACTAATCGATGACGAACAACATCGGTCGCATCTAAGGTTACGAATTCAATTCCATCAATATTTTTCAGTAATCGCGTAGCTTGAATTAATCCTGATGGCTGATATTTTGGCAAATCGACTTGTGTAGTATCTCCCGTAACAATAAACTTGGCAGAAGGTCCCATACGCGTTAAAAACATCTTCAACTGACTCTCGGTTGCATTTTGTGCCTCATCTAAAATTACAAAGGCATTATCGAGTGTTCTTCCACGCATAAATGCTAACGGCGCTACTTCAATTACTCCGTTCTCTAAAAACGTTTTTAATTTTTCGCCAGGAACCATATCGAACAAGGCATCGTACAGCGGACGTAAATAAGGATCAATCTTTTCTTTTAAGTCGCCAGGTAAAAAACCGAGGTTCTCCCCTGCTTCAACCGCAGGACGCGTTAAAATTATTCTTCGAATTTCTTTATTCTTTAAGGCTCGTACCGCTAATGCTACGGCCGTATATGTTTTACCTGTACCTGCAGGACCTATTGCGAAAACAATATCGTTTTTCTCTGATGCATTTACGAGCTTACGCTGATTAGGAGTTCGCGCTTTAACGATTAATCCTCCTGGTGCAAATACTAAAACATCTTTATGCTCCCCGCTTTGTGGTTGCGTTGGACGAGCAGATGCATCCTGATCTTTTTCAGTTGAAATTCTACCAGACAATATAAACTCTACCTCTGTTGGAGTTAGAATTGAATGTTCCTTAAAATAATCGATTAGTTGTTGCAGCTTGGTTTCGAGAAGCGTTATTTGATTCGCCTCTCCTATTAACTTAATTTCATTACCTCTGGCTACAATTTTTAAAGCGGGAAATTTTCTTCGCAGCACATCGATGTTTCCATCATTTACTCCATAAAAATCAACTGCATTTGCAAACTCAATTGGAATTATTACCTCTTTCAATCAAAAAATATTTAAATTATTAATTTCACCTGATGATTTGTCTGTTCGACCTTTCAAAAATAGGAAATTAATATTTCAGATAAAATAAATGTCACTTGAAATAAAAGTTAAATTAGCTAATTGCCGGTCAAAATTACAAATCTCTGAATTAGCCAATGAAATTCATTCGAATCAAAAGCTACTTTCTGAATATTACAAACTAACTTCAGAAAAAGGATACGAAGATGCAGACAAGGCCGCATGGATTATCCGATGTTATTTTCAGAAATTAAAATCAATCGATTTAAAAAATCAGAAGAAGGTAATACAACTTTTAAGCAAAGTAAACAATCAAGCAGTATTACGAAATTTATCAGGGATAATGGCTGATATCCCCTTTGATAAAAAGCTCAGCGAGGACGTAATCAATTTAAGTTTTAAAATCTTGAACGAAGATTTTCACGACGTTGCTGTTTATGCCAATTTTATGATTGCGTTGATTCCCTTTATCAGAATATTTCCAGAATTAAAAGCAGAAATCGAACACATGGCAGAACGAAATCCGATGAAAGATAAATGCGCCTTTCAATTGCGATTAAAAACTGTGTTATCTTTGAAGACTGAATAACCGACGTGAAGAAAGTCCTCATCATACAAACAGCCTTTATTGGAGATGTCATTTTAAGTACATCATTGATCGCTTCATTAAAGGCCAGCAATCCATCTTTTGTAATTGATGTCTTAGTTAGGAAAGGAAACGAATCATTGCTTCAAAATAATCCTGCAATAGAAAACATCCATGTTTGGGATAAATCACAGCATAAGATCAGTAGCATTCTTCAGATGGTCAAAAAAATCAGAAGAGAGAAATACGATTTAATTATCAATTTACAGCGATTTGCTTCGTCTGGAATTATGACCGCCTTAGGAGGAGCAAAAGAAACAAGGGGGTTCAGTAAAAATCCTCTATCGATCTTCTTTTCAAAAAAATATACGCATCAAATTGATCCGGCGAATCCAGTTCATGAGACAAGCAGAAACTTTTCTGTAGTTGCGGACCTTTGTGAAGGAATTATTCATCGTCCTGTTTTATTTCCTTCGGAAGAAGATTTTAAACGAGTAGAAAAATATAAGTCGGCGGAGTATATCTGCCTTGCACCAGCCAGTATTTGGTTTACCAAGCAATTGCCTTTTGAAAAATGGGTTGAATTAATTCAGCAATACCATTTAAAATTTCCTTCGCATGCCATATACATTTTAGGAGGTAAAGCGGATGCAGCGTTAGGAGATAAATTAATTCATGCTGTTAATTGTGCTAAACTAAACAATCTCTGTGGACAATTAAATTTTATGCAAAGTGCAGCCTTAATGAAAGATGCACGAATGAACTATGTCAATGATTCTGGCCCATTGCATATTTGTTCGGCCATGAATGCACCTGTAACCGCTTTCTTTTGTTCCACTACACCAGCATTCGGATTTGGTCCTTTATCTGACCAATCAACCATAGTTGAAAGCCAACTAGAATTAGCTTGCAAGCCTTGCGGTTTACATGGTTATAAGTCCTGCCCTAAAGGACATTTCAACTGCGGAACAAGTATCCAAATCGACATTCAATAAATTTAAAACTTGATTTTCAAGCATTTGAATAAAATTTTACATTAATATGTCATTACGATTGTTGTATATACATATATTTGCATGAAAATAAATAACACTATGAAAAAAATAATCTTAACATTAGCGATTGCCGTTATTGGAAATACGGTATCAGCACAAAGCAAATGGAATGTAGACGCATCACATTCGAACGTTAAATTTTCTGTTTCACACATGGTGATTTCAGAAGTAGAAGGATCTTTCTCTGGATATGAAGGAACACTTGATGCTCCAGGAGCTGACTTCAACAATTCAACAATTAATTTTAGTGTAAATGTTGGAACTGTAAATACGAACAGTGAACAACGTGATGGACATTTAAAGAGTGCTGACTTTTTTGATGTGACTAAATACCCAACAATGAATTTCAAAAGCACTTCTTTTAAGAAAACAACTGGTAACAACTACCAATTAGAAGGAAACTTAACTATTAAAGGAGTAACTAAAAAGGTAACATTTGATGTGACTTATGGTGGAACAGTAAAAGATCCATATGGTAATATTAAAGCAGGCTTTAAAGCAAAAGGAAGTATCAAGCGCATGGATTATGGTTTAACATGGAGCGCGTTAACAGAAGCAGGCGGAATGGTTGTAGGTGATGAAGTTGCAATCATGTTTAACATTGAATTAGCCAAAGCAAAATAATTAACAATAGCATCTGAATTAGTTTTTCCAAGACCTTCGAATTTCGGAGGTCTTTTTTATTGGATAAAATTACTTTAGCAAAAAAAAGAAAATGGAATTAGGAATTGGTTCACGTGTTAGACATCCAGAATTTGGAGCAGGAGTAATTATCAATGTGAAGGCTCGTACTTACTTGATTGTTTTTATTGATAAAGGACAGATTGAAGTGGCTAAAACATACATATCACTCGAGACAATCGAGGCAGTTGAACCCGATTCTGACCTTGTAAGTTTGTTTGATGTTGAACGCAGCTTAACCAATATTATCAAGCGCTACAGTGATATTCAAGAGACGGTTCCGATGGGTGCAAAGTGGACAGGTGGCAAAATGATTTTACAGCCGGGCAATCCTGGTTTGCAAGGAAAAGAAATTCCGATTGACGTATTTTTTAATAAGATTATTATGGTGCGTGATCGCTTACGTGTGATGGAGCAACGCATCAATGCGCATGATAAATTAACGGAAGAAGATAAAATCAATTTGCAACAATACCTGACACGTATTTACGGATCATTAACGACATTCAACGCACTCTTCAAAGAAACTGACGATTACTTTAAAGGCGAAAAAACGAACTAGTATTTACTTTCTAGTAAAATCAGGTTGGTATTTTTTAAGGCGCACTTTGGATTCAAACCATTGGTGAAAGATAATCAGTTCGTGACTTCTCGGAATCCATTTATAATCGGCATTATCAGACTGAAGTAAGAGAAAATCTTTCTTCTTATCGATCCATGTATCTTTAAAATCGAAACCATTCATGGCAAGGTGACGAAGAATTCGGAATATAACGACATCGCGTTTACGAATAGATTTCATTTTTGAAGTTCGCTCGATATGCTTTCTTAAACTTTCAATACGTTGATCGGCCAAATCAATTTTTTCAGTTTCCAGCGTAAGGAAAATTTGCAATAAACGAATTCCAATATTCCACCCCTCCTTTTCATTCTCAATTTCTTTGGTGTCTTGTAATTGAATATTTGACTTTTTATATTCTCCTTGTAAAAACAAAGTCGTAGCAAGCAAGTATTTTCTTCTTGACAATTCCTCTTCTGAATTACCTATCAGATCTTCAGAAATAATTTCTTTTAATGCTTTATTGCTTTTAGCATAATTCCCGAGGTAAATATTCAAGAAAGCTAATGACTCTTTGTAATAATTTTTATCTGTTGGACGCAAGCCAGGAAATCGCAAAGCTTCTTCATTACTCTTAACTGCATCATCATATTTATAATTAAACATTTGTGTTGCGGCAAGATTGGTATATGCTTCGGCTATACGAGTAAACTGTTTTAATGAAGGCTGTTCTTTTAGATGATTAATCAATTCCATCAACAAATTTTCAGCATCATCAAATTGCTCCTTCATATGAAAATATTGCAGTTTCAATAATGAAAGATTATAATAGACATTCCAACTAAACGATTCTTTATTCTCGCTCTCTAAATTTTCAATCGCAACTTCTAATTCATTCTTAATATGTGATTGCAAGGTTGACTTATCTTGCACCGAACGAATTAGTTTATAAACAAAATACTGAGCCTCATTCAATGTGTTTTTTTTAGTCTGAATTTCCTTCATTTCATTGATAATTGTCAATGGGTCATGATCTGGAAAAAGAGAAGCATTTAAAAGGAATTTCAGATTCAAAAAACAGATCCACTCATCATACAATTCAAACTTCTCCGATAATGAAATACCTCGTTTCAATATTCGGATCATCTCTTTATTCCCTACCCCACGAGCAGCAATATTATAAGAAAGTCCAACAAGTTTTTTCGCTTCCATCAATCCCATAAAATAGGGGGAGTTTACATCTTCGCGATAGAGGTTTACATCGAGGTAATTTGACTCGTACATTTTTTCGCGAAAGCGTTCAACCAATTTGTTAAATGTTGATTTATCCACTTTAACTTTTCCATAAAGTTTTACTTGGATTTCACTCTCTGTATATTCCTTTTCCGAATTCAAAACATCAAACAACTTTAATGATTTCGACTGAGTTAAGCTTCCGTCTTCATGTAGCTCTAAAAAGCGACGAAATGTTTTTCGCTCATGACTTCTCAGACGCGAAAAAAAACTTTGTGTATTTTTTAAAATTTCATTCATATTGTTTTTATAATTCAGAAATTTTACTTTCTTTTGTAAGACAAACAATTTTTATGATAGAGTTAATTATTGCACTTTTAATGAATCTGGGATTTGCTTTTAATAGCGATGCCCTCGAGAGCGATACGAATACAATTGTAATTGTGACGGACGAACAAACTGGTCAATCTTACACCTATGGAGGAATTGGTAGCACTGGCGGCGTTGGAAATTATGAAGGGGCTCCAACTACTATTCACTATATCTTGCATAAGAATAAAGACGGCTCTTACGTTTTAATTAGAAGATAATTTAGAAGGCATCTCTCGAGATGCCTTTTTTATTTACACTTCGCAAAATTACGATTAAATTCAATTATAAAATATCATTTTACTGTACATAATTGACTATTTTTAAAATATCAGTATAATTTACAAATCAATTAGTTACAATAAATCAATCATTAAAAATACACTTTTACTTGTTTTTTCAAGTGTATCATATTTCAAATAATGTCCCTTTTTCTTGTTAAACACTGTTATACATTTGTTCTTGTAAAGGGCTTTGTTTAACAAAGTAAAATTGTTTTGGCTTTTCTGTGTCGCTCAGGTCTCGTTCTAAACGAGACCTTTGTGTTTTTAAGTAAATCCTATTTTTACCAAATGAAGCTGGAAGAAATCAAGTCGTACCTAGAACAACAACATAACAAATACAATCGGATTGATTTTATTGAGAACGACCCTATTTTAATTCCGCATGCTTTCACAAGAAAAGAAGACATTGAAATCAGCGGATTCTTTGCTGCAACTTTTGCCTGGGGACAACGCATTACGATCATCAATAAAACGAAGCTGTTTTTGTCAATGATGGATAATGATCCTTTTCAATTTATTATTCATGCAAAGTCGAGCGACTTAAAACCCTTTCAAAAGTTTGTACATCGAACATTTAATGGTGATGATGCCATTTTTTTAATCAAGCAACTTCAGATTATCTATCAAAAGCACGGGAGCCTTGAAAACAGTTTTCTTCAATATCATCAACCAAAACAATTGCCCACCACATTGGCAAATTGGAAAAACGAGCTACTTAAAAGCAATCAGGAACATCATTGCAAAAAACATTTTGGAAATCCATTAGAAAACTCCACAGCAAAGCGACTTTTAATGTTTTTTCGTTGGATGGTAAGAAACGATAAACGTGGTGTTGACTTCGGCATTTGGAAGCATTTTAAGCCATCTGAACTTTACATTCCGCTCGATGTTCATACAGGAAATGTTTCGCGCATGCTAGGCTTGCTAAACAGGCCTCAGAATGATTGGAAGTCGGTAGATGAATTAACGCAAGCATTGCGAAAAATGGATGCAAAGGATCCGATCAAGTATGACTTTGCTTTATTTGGAACTGGCGTGGAAGGCGAACTTCAGTTCTAACTATTTGTATTGCGCATTAATTTCTCCATCGGAAGGCAATTCGGTAGAGCTATCGCTGGATAATTTCGTCCATACCATATACTTTCCTGTTCCTTTACAAGCATACCCTACGATAGTGTCATTCGGTGAAAAACTAAGACGCTGAAAAATTCTCCATCGTTTATCCTTCTCCTGCACTCCAACCTTTATATCCAATTTTTCGGTGTAGGTATTTTTTAAGTATACACGGTAGGTCCCTTTGGCTTCAATACATTGCAAACAGGACTTCCCCCACTCCGACTTATACTTTACGATATATTTTGCGAGGTCGTCTTCCTCTAAAAAAGCCGAGGAAAAAAATCCAACAATAAATACAACTACTAAAAACAAAAATTTCTTCACTACTTACAATGATTATTTTTTAGAATGATTATCGCTTCTTGATTCCCCATTTTTTTTGAATAACCCCAATCCTTACAAGCCCCTTCAAAATCGCCTTGCGCTTTCTTTACAAACCCACGATTATTGTAAGCCTCATAATTACTTGCATCAAACTTAATAACTTTATTAAAATCATTCATTGCGAGGTCGTATTTTTTCAATTTAGAATAAGCACTTCCTCTCGACAAATAGGCTTGAACGTGGGTACTATCATAATTCAATACTATATTATAATCCGCTAACTCCCCTTCATAATTTCCAACACTTCCCTTTACAAATCCTCTCTTGATATATGCGTTATAATTGAGCGTATCGAATGATAACGCTTCATCGAGTAATTTAATTGCTTCCTGAGGGTGACTCAAACGAAATTGCGTCATAGCCCTATTGTAAAGCTCATTGGACTTTACCTTATCCTGCGCCATCGTAGATTGATAAAACAGAATCAAAACAAGCAATATACAACCTCTCAATTTCATTAACTTAATTTAAAAAAGAAAGGTCGCCAAATGACGACCTTTCACATTATTCAACTATTTTTATTTATCAATGCTGATTAATTCAACTTCGAAAATTAAAGCTGTATTAGGACCAATTTTTCCACCTGCACCTCTTTCGCCATAAGCTAAGTTAGAAGGTAAATAAAGCATCCACTTAGAACCAACAGGCATTAATTGTAAAGCTTCTGTCCACCCTGGAATTACACCTGTTACTGGAAACGAAATAGGCTCTCCACGCTCAACAGAACTATCGAATACAGTTCCATCAATTAAAGTACCATGGTAATGAGCTGTGATTTTATCGTTTAAAGTTGGCTTTGGACCAGTCCCCATTTTAACCACTTTGTATTGAAGTCCGCTAGCTGTAGTTATAACACCTTCTTTCTTCTTATTTTCTTCTAAGAAAGCTTTTCCTTTAGCTTCGTTTTCTTTTTTAAGAGGCTCCAACTTTTTAATTTCTTCCTCTTGCATTTTTTGTTGCATTTTTTGAGCATAAGCTTGATAAGTCTGCTGACATTGCTGCAAAGTCATTCCCGGCTTGTTTGCTATAAAATCCTTCATACCCTGATAAAATGCATCAACATTAATATCGCTTAAATTATTCGATTTAAAATCATTGGCGATTAGCACTCCCAAACTGTAGCTAATCGAATCCTTTTCTGTTTTCATATTTGTGTTTGATTTTTCCTGAGCATTGCAAGAAGAAACTACCATTGCTATTACGAAAGCAGGTAGCATTAATTTTTTAAGTGTCATATCGATTTTATTTGATGGCAAATATAGGAAATTGTCGTTTGAGTAATAATCCTCTATTAAAATTAACTTAATTTTATTTTGAATGTTATTTTCCTGAATTAATAGTCCGAACAAGTATATATTTGCACTCTTATGCCCTTTCAATTAACCTCACAATTTCAACCTACAGGTGACCAGCCGCAAGCGATTGCTCAACTGTCGAAAGGCATAGGAAACAACGACTTTGCACAGACCCTATTAGGTGTCACAGGGTCAGGTAAAACATTTACAGTTGCGAATGTTATTCAGAACATTCAACGTCCGACACTGATTTTAAGCCATAATAAAACGCTGGCAGCTCAACTTTATTCTGAGTTCAAGCAATTTTTCCCGAATAATGCAGTAGAGTACTTTGTTTCTTACTACGACTATTACCAGCCAGAAGCCTATATTCCAACAACAAATACCTATATCGAAAAGGATTTGTCCATTAATGAAGAAATTGAAAAGCTTCGTTTAAGCACTACCACTTCTTTGTTATCGGGAAGACGAGATATTATTGTTGTTTCATCTGTATCATGTATCTATGGTATGGGTAATCCTGCTGATTTCGCAGAGAATATTGTTCGTATTCAAAAAGGTCAGCGCATTAGCAGAAATGCTTTTTTACATCATCTCGTAACATCACTTTATTCTCGAACAACAGCAGAATTTAAAAGAGGTAATTTCAGAGTGCAAGGCGATACTGTAGATGTATTTCCTGCTTATAGTGATCTAGCAGTTAGAGTAACTTTCTTCGGAGATGAAATTGAGGAGTTGGCAACGATAGAACCAAGTACAGGAAAGAAATACGAGAAGCATGATCATCTGGCTATTTTTCCTGCGAACATCTTTGTGACCAGTCAAGCGCGACAACAAGGCGCTATCCATTCTATTCAAGCGGATTTGGTAAAACAAATTGATTATTTCCATGAGATTGGAAAACACCTCGAAGCGAAGCGATTGGAAGACAGAGTTGTTTTTGATTTAGAAATGATTCGTGAGTTAGGCTATTGTTCAGGAATTGAAAACTACTCACGTTATTTTGATGGCAGAGGTCAAGGTGCCAGACCATTCTGTTTGATTGATTATTTTCCGAAGGATTTTTTACTAGTTGTTGATGAAAGTCATGTAACGGTACCGCAGATACGAGCTATGTATGGAGGTGACCGCTCAAGAAAAGTTAATCTGGTAGAATACGGTTTTCGACTTCCTTCTGCAATGGATAATCGTCCGCTAAAATTTGAAGAGTTTGAAAGTCTAATCAATCAAGTAATATTTGTAAGTGCGACACCTGCCAACTACGAACTTGAAAAATGTGAAGGCGTAATTGTAGAACAGGTTATTCGTCCGACTGGATTATTAGACCCTCCTATTGAAGTAAGGCCTGTCACCAATCAAGTGGATGATTTATTAGAAGAAATCGAAAAGACTATTCAGAAGAAAGAACGTGTATTGGTTACTACACTTACTAAACGAATGGCGGAAGAATTAACGAAATATTTAACTAAGCTGGATATCCGCTGCCGTTATATTCATTCAGAAGTTGAAACATTAGAAAGAATTGAAATCTTGCAAGAATTAAGAGCAGGTATCATTGATGTTTTAATCGGAATCAACTTGTTGAGAGAAGGTCTAGATTTGCCAGAAGTTTCTTTAGTTGCCATTTTAGATGCAGACAAAGAAGGCTTCTTACGTTCAAATAGATCACTTACTCAAACAGCAGGAAGAGCTGCGAGGAATTTAAATGGTCGAGTAATTATGTATGCGAATAAAATTACAGAAAGCATGCGATTAACCATCGACGAAACAAATCGAAGAAGGGAAAAACAAATGAAATACAATGAGGATAATGGCATCACTCCTCAAGCATTAAATAAATCGATTGAATCTTCGTTTAATTATACTGCTCAGGAATCAAGGAATAATAATATCAAAGCCTATTATGAGAATGATTCGATGAACATAGCTTCTGACCCTGTAATACAATACATGACGAAAGAACAACTTGATAAAACGATTTCAGAAACGAAGAAGAAAATGGATGTAGCTGCGAAAGAATTAAACTTTATAGAAGCTGCGAAATATCGTGATGAGCTATTTGCATTAGATCAAGTAAAAAAAGAAAAGTTCAATTAATACAATGACGCCAATACTGATATTAAGTGCAATCATATTTTTCATCACGAGTAGTGTTGGTTGTTTGATTCTTACATTGTCGGCCAAAAAAATGGAAGAAAAACTACTTCGACCAGGAATTATCATTCACTTTTTGTTTGGAGTATTAGTAATGATTTTCTTTATACTTAATGATACTATAGAAAAATTTAATCTTATTTTCTTTTGTAGTGGCATTTTGCTTTCTGGAATAATCATCAGAAAAAACTACCACCTATTACTTAAAATTTATTTTGGATTATTTCTTACGCTCATACTTTTCTTCATTTATTCACCCTCGTTGCTTGCGTATTTTATTACAGGTAATTATAACAAGGTGAAATCTCCACAAACAATTAATTTAAAAGAAAATTATTATTTGGCAGAACAACAATCGATGCTTGGATTAAGCAACGATTTTACAACCTATAAAATTTACAAGAAAAACGGAGTCTACAAAAAAACGATATTACGAGATATTGATTTCGGAGGACAAGTAGACAGTATTAATCTAATAAAATTCACTGATGATACATTAATCATCAAAGGATTCTTTAATAAAAGAGATACTACCTTATTTAAAAAACCAGGCATATTCAAAAAAGGAGATGTGCGGGTACTAAAAAACAAGTAGCATTCAATAGTTATATTTATTAACTTGCATTAAAATTAAAACAATGAAAAAAGTTATTGCCTTTATCGGATTTATTTTCGTGAGCAACCTAACCTTCGGACAAATCAAGACCACTGAAATATGGTTAATTGATTTAATGCAATCTGATGGAAAAGTATCTGCTAAAAACGAATTGAAAGTAACTAACAATGATTATTACGACAATCAACCATGCTTTTCTAAAGATGGAAGTATGATTTGGTATGCAAGCATGCCTGATACCACTCAAAGTGATTTATTTAGTTACAACTTAAAGTTAAAAGAAACGAAACAAGTTACGAATACACCAGAAAGCGAATACCAACCATTCCCGATTCCTTTTTATAAAGATAAACTTTCAATTGTTCGTGTTGATGCAGATGGAGCACAACGTTTTTATCAAATAGAAATGGACGGATCAGAGCCTGCAACTTTATTGCCCAATGAAGATTCTATTGCCTATTACTGTTGGATGAATGATACCACATTAGGAATGTATATTCTCAACGGAGTTGGAGGCGCTTTGCATCAATATGATTTAATTCCACAACAATCCATTTTAATTATGCCTAACGGTGGTTTTGGAAGATGTCTTGCTAAAATTCCTGGCTCCGATAATTTAAGTTATGTAAAGTTTGATGCTGATAAAAAAGCAAGCGTAATGAAATTTGATTTTGTTGATCAAACAAGAACTATCATAATTGAAATGCCTGAAGGCGTTGAAGATTATGCTTGGGCTCCCGATGGAAAAATCTACATTGGTAATAAAGGAAAATTATTTTACTATGATGTTAAATCAGAGACAGGCCAATGGGCAGAAGTCGCAGATTTTTCAAAATCGATTGGCAATTTTTACAGAATGGCTATTAGTCCTAAAGGTGATAAAATAGCAGTTGTTTCATATAAAGGTGAACGACCATAATTCGATTAGTGGACAATAAAAGACATTTTGAATTTGTTATTGCAGGACAAGGCCTAGCCGGTAGTATTTTAGCTTGGTACCTTATCAGGTCTAATCGTAAAGTATTAGTAGTTGAAGATTCATCACTGCCAAGTGCTACGTCTGTTGCCTCTGGGTTAATGCATCCCGTTACAGGTAGGCGAATTGTAAAGTCATGGAGAGCAGATGAATTTATTCCGAATGCAGTAAAGTTATATCGCGAAATAGAAAAAGAATTAAACACTCGTTTTTTTTACGACACTCCTATTCTTGAAATTTATCATGATCATGGTAATCGTAACGACTGGATGAATAGAAGTGTAGCCAGTGGTATTGGCGAATTTATTGGAAAAGACTTTCACGCTGACGAATTACCGCAATCATTAAAAGCACCACTTGGAGCACTTGAGTTAAAAATGACCGGCTGGTTAAACGCTACGACGTTTAAGAGTGAAATGAAAAAATGGTTGATTAAGCAGAATGCATTTCATGAATCAACTATCGATTATCATTCATTAGAAAAAAGAAATGATGTCTTTACACATGATGCTATTACTTTTTACAAATTAATTGATTGTAGAGGATATTACAGTGCTCAAAGTAAATCGTGGAGCTATCTGCCTTTTAATCCCGCGAAAGGAGAAGAAATCGTTTTTACTTCGGATGCTGATTTATGGAAGGAATTTATTTACCATAATACTTTTAAAATTATTCCGATAGAAAATAATGAATATCGCTTTGGCGCTACTTACGCATGGAATGACACAAGCTATGAAATAACATCAGAAGCCCGTGAAAAGTTAATTAACGGCTTGGCATCACTGTTAGATGCTTCTTTTGAAGTATCCGGACAACGAGCGGGCATTCGTCCTTCTACCAAAGACCGTCGTCCGTTAATGGGGGAACATCCCATCGAAAAAAATCATTTTCTGTTCAATGGATTAGGTTCAAAAGGAGTTAGTGCAGCTCCTACCCTTGCCAAAGAAATGCACGACTTACTTTTAAACGAAAAAAAAATCAATCCTGAATATTCGTTGGAACGATTTACTTTTCCAGGCTATTGATTCGTTGAAGTAAAGTTGGATGCGAATAATACAAAAACACGTAAGCTGGATGCGGCGTTAAGTTCGTTAAGTTATCCTTCGATAACTTTTTCAATGCTTCCATTAGCGGTGTAGCACCAAATGTTTCTTTCGCATAAGCATCTGCCTCGTATTCATGTTTGCGCGACATAGAATTTGTTACGATGCTTAATAAAATTGAAACAGGACTATACAACATAAAAAATCCAATCATACCTAATGCAAGTACTGCAGCAGGTGCGCCTAAGGCATTAGATAAAGCAGGAGTATTAATAAACTGCCCCAATAAGAACATCATTAATCCGGTTTGTAGAATAGAAATGATTGTCATCTTATACGTATGCTTGCGCTTATAATGTCCGACCTCATGCGCCATTACAGCTACTAATTCATCTACGGTATGTTTTTCAATCAACGTATCAAACAAAACAATTTTCTTCTTCGGACCTAAGCCTGAGAAAAACGCATTTGCCTTCGCAGATCGTTTACTACCATCCATTACAAATAAATCAGAAACAGGGAATTTTACTTTATTACAATAATCAACTAAAGCAGTTCTTAATTCTCCTTCGGGAAGTGGAGTTAGTTTATTGAACAAAGGTAAAATCACTGAAGCATAAAACATACTCAACAATAATGTAAACCCGCTAATTGATAGCCAGGCTATCCACCAAAAATTGGTTCCTGCTACCTGATAAAACATCACGAACATGCTCAGCAAGCTACCACCTATCAATCCACCAAGCAAATACCCTTTAAGCTTATCCATAATAAAAGTCTTAACAGTTGTTCTATTAAAACCATACTTCTCTTCAATCACAAAAATGGAATACAATGAAAGCGGTGTATTGATGATATCCATCACTACACCATAGGCTGCAAAGAACAACAAGGTATGCAAGATTAAATCATTGGTATAACGTCCAGTGAATTCATATAACCAACCGAATCCACCGGCAAATAAAATAATCATAGTAATTACAAATCCTATAATTGAACCTAATCGACTTAATTTCTTCTTTTCAAAATCATAATTCTGTGCTTTCGTATATTCCTCTCCGTTATAAAGGTCTTTCAATTTATCAGGCACATTTCCTGTCCACGATTTACCATTCAAGTATTGCATCACTTGCTCCAATACAAACGAGATGGTAATTATTAAAACCATCGAAAGAAATAGTGTATTCATAACTTATGGGTTAAATTTTGATTTAAGATATAATCCAGTAACTGATTTTTTCTCTTTGATTAAATCTTCCGGAACGCCTTCAAAAATTACTTCTCCACCACCGTTTCCGCCTTCAGGACCAAGATCAATAATCCAATCGGCTGATTTAATTATCTCCATGTTATGTTCAATTACAATGAGCGTATTACCATTTCGAACGAGCGCATTAAATGCATCTAACAATTTACGTATATCGTGAAAATGCAATCCTGTAGTTGGTTCATCAAATACAAAAAGAGTATTCGTTGCCTGATTTCCTTTACTCAAATAAGACGCTAATTTAATACGTTGTGCCTCTCCACCACTTAAGGTACTTGATGCTTGTCCTAATCCGATATAACCTAAACCTACATCTGCCAGTGGCTGAATTTTATTCGTAATTTTCTGATGCAATCCTCGATACTTTTCAGGTCCTTGTGTTTCAACAAAGAATTCGAGCGCTTCATCAACAGTCATTTCAAGGATGTTAAAAATATTCTTACCTCTATATTCTACTGCTAAGATTTCATCTTTAAATCGTTGTCCATTGCAATGATCACATTTCAGATGAATATCTGCCATGAACTGCATCTCTACCGTAATAATTCCGTCACCATGGCAAAACTCACATCTCCCACCCTCAACATTAAATGAGAAATGAGATGGTTTTAATCCACGCTGACGCGATAACGGTAAGTCCGCATACAAACTTCTGATTTCATCAAAGGCCTTCACATAAGTAACAGGATTCGATCTTGATGATTTACCTATCGGATTCTGATCGACCATTTCTGCATCTTTGAAATCCTGATAGTTACCATCCATACGATCGAAGTTACCTGTCGCTTCAGAGAAACCACCGATGATTTTTTTAATGGCAGGGAATAATATTTTCTTTACCAATGAAGTTTTTCCGGAACCACTCACTCCAGTTACGGCTGTCAACACTCCCATCGGAAACTTCACATGCACATTCTTCAGATTGTTTTCACGAGCGCCTTTTATCTCAACATACTTCTTCCACTTTCTTCTTTGAAGAGGAACAGGAATCACCTCTTTACCTGTAAGATATTTAGCTGTTAAACTATTCTCCTCTTTCATCAGCGCAGCAGCATCACCTTGAAAAACTAACTGACCCCCATGTACACCGGCCATCGGACCAATATCAATTAGTTGATCAGCAGCACGCATAATCTCTTCATCATGTTCAACCACTATAACGGTATTGCCTATCTGCTTTAACGATTTCAAAACACCGATCAAGCGTTCTGTATCACGTGAATGAAGTCCGATGCTAGGCTCATCTAAAATATACATAGAACCTACTAACGTACTTCCTAAAGATGTTGCCAGATTTATTCGTTGCGACTCACCTCCTGAAAGGGAATTCGATAAACGATTTAATGTTAAGTAGCCTAATCCAACATCAAACAAAAACTGCAAACGACTATTAATTTCAGTAAGCAAACGATTCCCAATTTGTTCATCGTGCTTTTCAAATTTCAAACTATTAAAAAATGTAAAAGCTTCATCAACTGGCATGAGTACAATATCACTGATGGACTTACCTCCTACTTTCACATAATTCGCATCCTTGCGCAAGCGAGTTCCTCTGCAATCAGGACAAGCTTTTTTACCTCTGTAGCGAGCAAGCATTACACGATACTGAATTTTATACATCTGCGATTCAAGATGCTCGAAAAACTGATTTAGTCCGTTGAAATATTTGTTACCTGTCCACAATATTTTTTTATCGCTTTCAGCTAATTCATAATAAGGTTTGTGAATAGGAAAATCAAACTTATGTGCATTCATCACTAGTTTGTCATTCCAGTCTTTTAATTTTTCTCCTCTCCAACACAAAATCGCTCCGTCATAAATCGAAAGACTCTTATCAGGAATTACTAAATCCTCATCAACGCCAATTACACTTCCAAAACCTTCACAAGTTTTACAAGCTCCAAACGGATTATTAAAACTGAACAAATGAACGGAAGGCTCTTCGAAAATAATTCCATCTGCTTCAAATCGATTAGAGAACTCTTTCGCAACAACTTTATCTTCTTCCAAAATATACAAACGACAAACACCACGACCCTCATTAAAAGCAATTTGTGCAGAATCAGAAAGGCGAGCTAATAAATCATCATCTACTTCCTCTCCAACAACAACACGATCGATTAACAAATTAAAACCTGGGATTAAAACAGGAATGGATTCAACAATTGAATCCGTTGCTTTAGTAACAGTCTTTTTGGCAGCAGTCTTTTTTGCTTTTGGCTTTACTTCGGAATTTAACTCTTGTAAAACTTCATCAATATCTTTTTGCGAATCATTCACAAACAATCGATCGAAACCTTTTTGCTGCAAGGATGATAATTCATCAGCAACTGTACGACCTGAATACTGATAGATAGGTGATGTGATGATAATTCGTTTATTCTTATTGCTTACAATAAAATCAACGATGTCTTTTACATTATCTTTTTTTACTTCATTACCGGATGTTGGTGAAATCGTTTTACCAATTCTTGCGAATAACAATTTCAGATAATCATAAATCTCCGTAGAAGTTCCAACTGTTGAACGTGGATTACGAGAATTCACTTTTTGTTGAATTGCGATTGCTGGTGCAATTCCATGAATGTATTCCACATCAGGTTTATCCATTCGTCCGATAAACTGACGAGCGTAAGAAGATAAGCTCTCTACATAGCGTCGTTGTCCTTCAGCGTAAAGTGTATCAAAAGCAAGCGAACTTTTTCCTGAACCACTTAAGCCGGTAATAACAACAAAATTATTTCGAGGGATTGCAACATCAATCTTTTTAAGATTATGCATACCTGCTCCTTTAATCAGAATAAAATGTTTTGAGTCGAGCGAGTTAAAATCAGGCATTGCTATATGTTATAAAATCGGGCACAAAGATACTCGAATAAAAACAAATAATACAGCAAGTCCAAGAATTAAAGGAATGCCCGAAAAAAGCAAAGGGCCCTAAAATAGGACCCTTGCTTAGTATATTACAACAATTGATTAGTTACCAGCAAAAACTTTGAAAGTCAT
Organism: uncultured Bacteroidota bacterium; assembly: GCA_903847585.1. GTDB lineage: Bacteria > Bacteroidota > Bacteroidia > AKYH767-A > OLB10 > CAINEC01. Next base: position 4,731 of record CAINEC010000115.1, on the reverse strand, counting down.
TACCTGATTATCGATTGTTAATTTAACTAAATAAACTCCAGTTGAATTAAACTGAACTGGCATTAATGAGTTGGTATTTACATTTGATTTAGATGAAAATACTTGTTTACCCATTAAATCAAAGATTACTACCTGATCAACCATTTTCACTTTTGAAGATGAAATCAATAAACCTTGATTTGAATAGATCAATTGTAGATCAGCGGCTGTGATTTCGTTCACTGAAGTTGGTGAACAAGGATCACAAGAAGCCCATTTAGAACATGTAGTAACATCAACTCCTGGAGTTACAATAACACGGTTAGTGTATTGCGCATTACCATTCGTACATAACCAAGCTGGATCTAATACTTCTTTAATTGGAGTGCCACCATTCACGAATAAATACTCGTAGTTAGTATTTTCTAATAATTGAATTGAAGCTTCATAGGTATTATTACCAATTGCCGTCATAGGAGTTCCTGGATAATTTGACCAACCTGACCAGCTACCGAATAAATAAACCGGAGTTGAATCTGGGTTTTGAACCTGGAATGTTGCGTTAATATAAACTGGGGCAACAGTTCCACATGCAGCACATGTGGCCCAGATTGAACAAACTGATGTATCTGTTGCACCTAATGATAATGTTCTGTTTGTATACTGTCCATTTCCATTTGTACATGGCCAAGCTGGATTTAACACTTCTTTCACTGGAGTTGCTCCGTTAACGAATAAATATTCATAGTTTGCATTGGTACCTAATTGAATAGTTACTTCATAAATGCCATTACCAATTGAAGTCATTGGAGTACCAGGATAATTACTAAATCCATTCCAGTTACCAAATACATAAACAGGAACTGAGTCAGGATTTTCAACCTGGAACGTTACATTAGCTAAGGCAGGAACTGAAGTACAAGAATTACATGTTTGCCATTGAGCACATACTGTTAAATCAGCGCCACCAACAGCTAAAGTTCTGTTCGTATACTGGCTATTTCCATTTGTACATGGCCATGCTGGATCTAACGCTTCTTTAATTGGAGTTGCTCCATTCACAAATAGATATTCATAATTGGAATTTGCATTCAATGGTAACGTTACCGAATATACGCCATTACCAATTGGTGTCATTAAATCACCTGGATAATTACTAAAACCACTCCAGCTTCCGAAAACAAACACAGGAGTTGAATCAGGATTTTGCACTTGGAATGTTACATTTACTTGAGAAGGAACAGATGAACAAGGATTACATGTTGCCCATTGAGCGCAATAAGAAGCTGCTGTTGTTCCTACTGCTAAAGTTCTATTTGTGTATTGTGCATTACCATTAGTACAAGGGTCTGCAGGATTTAATGCTTCCTTAATTGGTGTTGTTCCATTCACGTATAAATATTCGAAGTTGGAATTAACAGGTAAGTTTAATGTTATTTCCCAAATGTTGTTTCCAATTGGCGTCATTGCATCTCCTGGGTAATTGCCAAATCCACTCCAGCTTCCAAATACCCATACTGGTGTTGAATCAGGATTTTGTACCTGGAAAGTAATTGCTGCAGTTGTTGGTGTTGTATTACATGGATTACATGATGCCCACTGAGCACAGTAAGTAGCAGCTGTAGTTCCAACAGCTAATGTTCTGTTTGTGTATTGCGCGTTACCGTTAGTACAAGCATCAGCAGGGTTTAATATTTCTTTCGTTGGCGTTGTTCCATTCACGAATAAATATTCAAAGTTTGAATTAACAGCTAAGTTTAATGTAATCTCCCAAGTGTTATTTCCAATTGGTGTCATTGCATCTCCTGGATAGTTACTAAATCCACTCCAGCTACCAAACACCCATACTGGTGTTGAGTCAGGGCTCTGTACCTGGAAAGTTATTGGTGCGATAGTCGGAACAGTTGCAGGCATAAATGTAATATCATCACAGTAGTATGTTTTTGATCCTGCCGTTGCTCCGTCTATTCCGAAGTTAAAGAAGATAGAAAGCTTTTGATAATTATATGAATAATTGATAGCTGCTGTTCCTGGTGCTTGATTAGTAAAATCAAATTCTAACGTTTCCCATGCATTCGATGTTGTTGTTGTTAGATTTGCTTCAACGCTCTTAGTAGGATCGTTAGGATCTTCTGCTTTTAATTTTACAATGATTCCTGCATCCGGCGAATATACGCGCACAGAAATTTTATTTGCGTTAGTTGCAAATGGAATTGGATTAGCAAGTCCAGATCCACCAATAGTAGTTCCAGCCCATAATTGAGCTGTGTTTGTTTTTTCTGCTTGACAAACAGAATTTGCTGCATTCACAGGGTCTGCAACAATAGCGCTGACATTTCCTCCGAAATCAACTAAGTTGTAGTTCGTATTTACATCATCGAAAGTAACAGGCAAGTCAACCTGCGTTTGCGAAAATGCAAATAATGAAATACAAACACTAAGTAATGTTAATAGTAGGTGTTTTTTCATTTGGTTATTTTATTTAGATTAGTTTATTCTGTAATGATTGCTTTTATTGTTGATGTAACTCCATCGATATCTATTCGGATGAAATAGGTTTGATTTAATTTCAAATCAACATTAAATTTATTTGAACCAGATTGCTCTTGCTTATAAATACTTCTTCCTACGATATCATACATCTCGATTCTGTTTACTACATAATCATTTCCTAAAAACTGAATTCCATTTTGATTAATTACATAACGAATTTGCTTTTCAGAAATAGTATTTAATGATGAAGTAGTGCAATGATTACACGTAGCCCAAATTGCACAAACAGTTGTATCATTAGCACCCATTGACAAAGTACGATTTGTGTATTGTCCATTACCATTTGTACAAGGCCAAGCTGGATTCAATCCTTCTTTCGTAGGTCCTACACCGTTAACAAATAAATACTCATACGCTCCGTTTGAATTCAACTGAATCGTTGCTTCATACACATTATTTCCTATGCTTGTCATTTGTAATCCTGGCCAATTGCTCCAGTTATTCCAGTTACCAAATACATAAACAGGTAATGAATCAGGACTCTCTACACGAATTGTTGCATTACGAATATTTGAAGAAACAAAACAAGTATTACAAGACTGCCAATCGTTGCAAACTGTAGTATCTGTAGCAGCAAGATTCAATACACGATTTGTATACTGCCCGTTACCATTTGTGCATGTCCAAGCTGGATCTAATATTTCTTTTGAAGGGCCAACACCATTCACGAATAAATATTCATAACTAGTTGATGAGGGCAAAAATAAAGTCTTAGCATAATAACCATTTCCAACAGGCAACATCAAATCACCAGGCCAGTTACCCCATCCACTCCAGCTACCAAAAACATAAACCGGAGTTGAATCAGGATTATGAACTTGATATGTTACAGCCACAGTTCCTGTAGGCACAGCACATGTATTACATGATTGCCAATCGGCGCAAACTGTTGTATCATTCGTGCCTAATGTAAACACACGATTTGTGTATTGCCCGTTACCATTTGTACAAGGCCATGCTGGATCTAAAGCTTCTTTCGTTGGACCAACACCATTCACAAATAAAAATTCATGCGTAGTGTTATTAGGAATGTTTAATGTAACAGAGTAGTATCCATTACCAACATTCGCCATTGGGTCTCCAGGCCAATTACTCCATCCACTCCAACTTCCAAAAACAAATACAGGAGTTGAATCAGGATTATGCACCTGGAAGGTAACAAGGTTAGTTTGGGCATTCACATTCGCTCCAAACGATAAAATAAATAATAACAGTAGCAGTTTCTTCATACGCTCTATTTTGATTGGGTTAATTTAACAATAACAATTTTTATAATGGAAAATATTTAAATGATTTTATCACGACTTCGGTCTCAGAGCCATTGATTGGCGCTTGTCCGTTTAACAACCAAAGATTGATTCGAGCATTGGTACTGTCGGCAGGAGCTGGAATAACAACAGGATTTGATACTTGATTACCTTCCATTTTCAGACGAGGTGTATTCGACTTATCATATTTCCATTCTGCCATAGGCGTTAAACCAGGATAATAATCACCTTCGTAAGAATTCCATGTTATGGTATCAGGTGTCCATTTAAAAACATGCGTACAAGTAGTTTTTAATTTGCTTGCTGGAATTAACGGTCGACGAGTACGCTCCACATAAGGAGCGGGATTACTAAACCAAACAGGTTGAACACTATAGGTTAAAAGCAATGAATCGCTCGCATTTCCCCAACGAGCGAACTCAACATCTACTTCACTGTTCGCTTGTGATTGAAATGAATAATCGTTCCAGGTAAATAATCCTAATACTGCTTTTTCATTTAATGTCGTTAAATCACTTTGTGTTGTAAACATGTAAGTCCCATAGCCGAATTCTTTAACCGAAATCAATTCAGAGCAGTACCACTTGTTATTATCTTTCGTGATTTTCATGTGTAGCATTCCATTCCCATCTACATAGATATTTCCTGTATCAGAAGCAAAATAATTCGGACCAGGCCCCATCTTATTGGTACCGCTATTTTTAAAATTCCAATAGTAACCAGAGAAATACAAATCTCCCTTTTCGGTGGGCTCTGGTGGATCAGACTGCTTACATCCATAAATAGAAAGTAGGATTGCTGAACAAAGAAGTAATAGCTTTTTTTTATTTGACATAAATAGCATGTTTAAAATCCGACAACATTAATTCTATTGTACCTTCTTCGGTAACTCTTTTTAAATCTTTATTGATAAATGAGAAATCTGATTTAG
>CAINEC010000114.1 GCA_903847585.1 uncultured Bacteroidota bacterium | reverse complement strand
TGTTGGAAGTCTTTTTCTGACGGCCTGCGGCTCTACAAAAAATAGTAGTGGCGGTAATGCGAAGCCGTTATCAGCACAAGAAGAGAAAGTTCAGATTACAGCAACCTATGCTTTCTTCAATGCAATGAAGGAAAAAATGACTGGCAATCCTGAAAAGGCGGCTGAGTTATTTTCACAAACGTTGCGTGATGATGCTAAGAATGATGCAGCTATGTATCATCTTGCGGAAATATTTAACGAGAACAAGAAATATGGTGATGCTTTATTTTTCGCAAAGCAAGCGGCTACATTAAGACCTGAAAACCCTTGGTATCAACTTTTATTAGCTGATTGTTATCGCAACAATGGGAAGGTGGAAGAGTCGGCAGCGGTTTATCATAAGCTATCGAAATTATATCCGAATAATGCTGAGTATTTATTTGAAGAATCGGATTTAATGTTGATGCAGAATAAATTGTCGGATGCAATTCGATTATATGACCAGATTGAAAATATTATGGGCATCACTCCTGAATTAATTCAACAGAAGGAGAAGCTTTATTTAAAACTTGGTGATGTAAAAGGTGCCGCTGGTGAAATTGAAAAGCTAATAAAATCAGATCCGAACAATATTGAATACTATTCCATCTTAGTTGATTTATACTCTGCTAACGGAATGAAAGTAGAGATGCAACAGACGATTGCTAGGATGGAAAAGATAGATCCTGATAATCCGAATGTGGCACTAAGCAAAGCAGAGCAATATCGTAGTGAAGGAAAAAATCAGGAGTCGTTTGAGCAATTGAAAAAAGCGTTTGCATCAACGAAGTTATCTTCAGGAATTAAAATCAGTATTCTAACGAGTTACCTTCCATTAGTAAAAGATAATCCTGATATGATGTCGCAGGCTTTTGAATTAAGTCGTTTGCTAAGTGAAACAGCTCCTCAAGAATCAAATGCGCAAGCAGTGTATGGCGATTTCCTTGGAATGAATAATAAACAGACGGAGGCAAGAGAACAATATCGCAAAGCAGTAAAGATTGATAAAAATAATTTACAGGCTTGGCAGCAATTACTTTTTCTTGAAATTGATTTGAAGGATTATACTGCTCTTGAATCGGAATCAGAAGAAGCGAAATCATTATTCTCTGACCAAAGCTTTTTATACCTACTTAATGGAATCGCTAAATCGCAGAATAAAAAATACGAAGAGGCGGCTAAAGCTTTCGTTACGGGAAGTAAAATGGTGGTTGATAGTGACGAACAGCTAATTGAATTTTATACCAACCTTGGAGATGTTTACAATACATTAAAAAAGTTTGAAGAGTCTGATAAATATTTCGGTAAGGCCTATCAGTTAGACTCTGCCAATATTACGGTCTTAAATAATTGGGCGTACTTTTTATCGCTTCGAAAAGAGAACTTAACGAAAGCGGCTTATATGTCGGATAAGGCTAATGTATTAAGTCCTGGGAATCCTTCTTACGAAGACACTTATGCATGGATCTTATTTGTAAAAGGAGAATACAGTGAAGCAAAAAAATGGATTGAAAAAGCAATTCAAAATGGAGGTGCCACCAATGGTACTATCATCGAACATGCTGGTGATATAGAATATAAACTAGGCAATGTGAATGAAGCTGTGGAGATGTGGAAGAAAGCAAAGCAGACTGGTGATCACTCAGAACAGATTGACCGAAAGATAAATGAGAGAACCTACTATGAGTAATCATTCTATTCGCCTTGTAGCGTTCATTTTTGTTTTGATCGTATTGAACGCTTGTAAAACTCCACAGAAGGTGGTAGCTCCAGTTACTACTGATGTGAAACCCATGGTGAATAAATCCGTGCAAGAATTACAAGACAAACTTGATTCAGCAGCTTTTAATTTAAATTATCTGACGGTAAAGGCGAGCGTTGTTTTAATTACGGATAGTAATGAAATGAGTTTTAATATCAGTTATAGAAGTAAAAAAGATAGTGTTATCTGGATTTCTGTTTCGCCCTTATTAGGAATTGAAGTAGCGCGGTTAATGATTACTGAAGACTCCGTTAAAATACTTGACAAAATAAATAACAAGTATGAAGTAACATCCTTTGAATCGATTAATAAGATGTTACAGATGAAAGTTAATTTTGAGATTGTGCAGGCTTTGCTTTATGGAAACTTTTTTGCGTACAAGAAAAATGAAAATCGTTTTAACTCTGTTTATTTAGAAGATAGTTTAGGTTCGCAGTTTTACATATTAAGTTCGTTGAACAAGAAAAAATTAAAGCGATCGTTAGAAGAAAAAGATTTAAATAAACCGGTTATACAAGATGTGTATGTGAATGATACTACATATCGAATTAATCGCGTACAGGTAGAAGATCAACGCATCAATAAATTACTTAATACTGAGTACAGCGATTTTCGTTTGACCGATGGAGGATTGTTTCCATTTAAATCGAAGACAAATATTACTGCCGATAAAAACATTGAAATCAGAATAGAATACGGAAAAGTGGCAAAAGCAGAATCACTAGAGTTTCCATTTAATATTCCGAACAATTATGAAAGGATTCGTTAAAATACTTTTAGTTTTTGTTATCGGGATTTTATCCTGCAATACTGTATTGGCACAATCGAAAAAAGAATTAGAAGCGAAGAAAGCAAAGATTCAAAAAGAGATTGAGCAAACGAATAATCAATTAAAGCAGGTTTCTAAAAATAAAAATGCAACGAAAGAGCAGATTGCTGCACTAAAAAAGAAAATAGAACTTCGCCAATCGTTAATTACAACCATCAACAGTGAGATTAATGAAATCGGAAGTGAAATTGCAACTACCAGCAATGAGATTACCAATTTAGAAACGAAGCTTGGCAATTTAAAAGAAGATTATACTAAGCTCATTTTATATGCTGATAAAAATAAAAATGTGTATCAGCGATTAATGTTTGTATTTGCGGCGAGCGATTTTAATCAGGCATATCAGCGAATGAAAATGATTCAGGAATTTGCTGAATATCGTCGTAAGCAAGCGGAAGAAATTATTAAAACCAAAGACCAATTAACTGGTAAAAAAACCGAATTACAAGATCAGGTAAATCAAAAAACACAGCTTAAACAATCCGAACTTTCTAATAAAACACAATTAGAAAAAGAGAAAGTCAATCAGGCGGAATTACTAGCACAATTAAGCTTAAAAGAAAAAGCATTAAAAAAGACCTTAGCACAAAAGCAAAAGACGAAACAGAATTTAGACCGTGCAATTGAGCGTTTGATTGCAAAGGAAATAGAGAAGGCCAGAAAGAAAACTACTACTACAACGGCCAAAACAACAGCTCCAAAGAGTGGTTCTAAAACAACAGCTCCAAAAAAAGTAGAAATTGTACTTACGCCTGAGGCAGAAAAATTATCGAATAGTTTTATTAGTAACAAAGGTTCCTTACCATGGCCTGTTGAGTCGGGAGCAATAAGTTCTTCCTTCGGGCAACATGAGCACAAGGATTTAAAGGGAGTCATTATCAACAATAACGGCGTCGATATTTTAACGCGCCAGAGCGCTTCTGTGAGGGTTTTATTTAACGGGGTTGTAAGTGGGATTATCACACTTCCGGGAGCAGGTAAGGCGGTTATTGTTCGTCATGGCGACTTTTTCACAGTTTACTCGAACTTAGAAACGGTATCGGTGAGCACAGGACAAAATCTTTCTACCAAACAGAGTATTGGCGTGGTGGCATCCTCGCAAGAAGCACCAGGGAAAGGAGAAATTCATTTGGAAATTTGGCGAAATAGCGAAAAACTAAATCCTCAATCGTGGATTGCAAGGTGATTTTAGTTTAGTTTGATAATAAGTTCGATTTTCTAAATTTTATTTTTATACCTTTGACTTGTCGAAAAAAACAAACGTTATGACATTATTTATCACATTAATATTAGGATTAGGTGGCCAAGAAATCACTTTAATCGTTGTTGTTTTACTACTATTTTTCGGAGGTAAGAAATTACCTGAGTTAGCACGCGGATTAGGAAAAGGAATTAAAGAATTCAAAGACGCTTCGAAAGGAGAAGAAAAGAAGGACGAAGAGAAAAAAGAAATCGAAGGCGGAAAATAATTCTTCCAAACGCATAAAAAAAGGGCTTGATAAACATCAGGCCCTTTTTCATTGACATCAATTTGTATTGCTATTTCTCTGCTTGCGTTTTTAAATCCTTCAGACCACCATCAAACGCATCTTTCATCATAGTAGTGCTAAATGTCCAGAACACGCGAGCGAAAGGATTATTTCCAATATCACTAATAAACGACCAACTTACTTTTGTTGCATTAGCACCAGCTTGCTCAAATCGAAAATCAGATTGTGACAATCCTTCTCCTTTAAACTCTAATTGAAATTTAATGGATGAATATGGCGAAGCACTTTTGATTGTCATTGTCCCTTCTCCAGTTACTTCACTTGCCCATGTATACGTTGCACCGGGTCCTGCTAGAATATCATTATAAGCAATCTTCGATTTAGGATCCATCTTTAAAAACGGACTCCATTGTTCCCAATTTTTTAAAACATTTACTTGCTCATATGTTTTCTCTGCGGAAGCATTCACCACAATAGAACGCTCTAACGATACTGTTGATGGAAGAAATAATCCAACGATTGCTATGAGTAAGACAATAGCTGCTAAAGAAATTCCGATAATTTTTAAGATGCGCATAGGTTATTGATTTATGTAACGAAGGTAGGGAATGTTTTTATTTTTATTTCTATTTAATAATTCAAAACCTCTCCTAGCCTCTCCAAAGGAGAGGAATAATAAAACAAAATATTTAAAAGTTACATCAAT
>CAINEC010000113.1 GCA_903847585.1 uncultured Bacteroidota bacterium | reverse complement strand
GGTGAGAAGCTAAAAGGGCTCAATGATGAACTTTTGCAACTTAATAGTGAGGCGCACAAGCTGGAAAAACAAATTGAAGAAAATGTGAAAGAATTATTGAAACAGAAATAAGCGAAAAAACCTGCCTGGTTGCATTGAAAAATAACCAAGAAATTATGACTAAAGAATTACAAGATCAGATAATTATTTATGAAGGTACTGATGGAAAAGCACATATAGAAGTGCGTTTTGAGGGCGAGACAACTTGGCTTACCATTGAACAAATAGCAGTATTGTTTAACAAGGGTCGGTCTACTATAAATGAGCATATTTTGAATATTTATGCCGAAAAAGAGCTAATTGAAGCTGATTCCATGAGAAAAATCGGAAATTCCGATTTTTCTACCAAACCTACCAACTTTTATAATCTTGATGTTATTATTTCTGTCGGCTATCGTGTTAAATCATTGCAAGGTACAAAATTTCGCCAATGGGCAACAGCACGCCTGAAAGAGTATGTCATCAAAGGTTTTGTGATGGACGATGAGCGATTGAAGAATCTGGGTGGTGGTGGATATTGGAAAGAGCTTCTTGCTCGTATTCGTGATATTCGTGCCAGTGAAAAAGTTTTTTATCGTCAAATTTTAGACATCTATGCAACTAGTATCGATTATGACGCAAACACGAAAACATCAATAGAATTTTTTAAAAAAGTGCAAAATAAAGTGCACTACGCAGTGCACGGACAAACTGCTGCAGAAGTTGTTTATAATCGGTCTGACGCTGAGAAAGATTTTATGGGTCTTGCAACATTTTCTGGCTTGAAGCCACAACTTAAAGATGCAAAAATTGCCAAGAATTATCTCAATGAAAAAGAATTGCGTGCTCTCGGGCAAATTGTTTCGGGGTATCTTGATTTTGCCGAGCGTCAGGTGGAGCGTGAGAATCCAATGAAAATGATGGATTGGGTAAAACATCTTGATAGCATCCTTACAGCCACAGGAGAGCAATTATTGTTGGATGCAGGAAGCGTGAGTCATGAACAGGCTATAGAAAAAGCGACGGAAGAATATCGAAAATATCAAGCCAAGACGCTTTCACCGGTCGAGGTGTCCTATTTGGAAAGCATCAAGGCGTTGGAGAAGAAAGCGGAAGAGAGAGTAAAAAAAGATGAAAAATAATTAAAAAATAGCGCTTCTAAATGTATGAAGTTGACAAAAAAACACCAAGAGAAAATATGGGGCGAGAGCGGTCCGTATTCTCAGGTGAATTTGAAAATTGAAAATCGCATTTTGGATGACGCTGTGAGTCGAATTTTTGTGATTGTGGAAACGGAACTCAATCCTTTTACTTTTGAGTTGATCAAGAAAAATTCTGAAAAATTCAAAAATGATAAAATGATTCAGGGAATTCTGAAAAATTCAGAATATCAAGGGATTGGATATGGTTATGTTTCCTGTGCATATCAGGGTGAGTTGATGCAGGAGGGCGATGCAAAAATCAATGATAAGACTTTTGAAATTGCTCATGAAATCTTGGCAATTGCCCAGCAGGCTACGATTAAAATGCACAAGTTCGTGATGGATTTTTTGAAAGAAAAAAATGATGAAAAATAATTGGAAAAAAGTTAAATTGGGGGATTTTGCAGAAATAAATCCGAAAATATCCTTGAAGAAAAACGAGGACTATTCTTTTATTCCCATGGAGGATGTTTCTAGCAACAAAGTTCGATATGTTATTTCGAGCAAAAATAAAAAATACACTGGTGGTGGGGCTAAGTTTAAAAATGGAGACACTTTGTTTGCCCGCATAACACCTTGCTTGCAAAATGGAAAAATATCTCAAGTGAAAAATTTGAAGACTGAATTTGGTTTTGGTTCTACCGAGTTTATTGTATTCGGAAATAGGGAAAATATTTCAGATCCGTCCTTTGTTTACTATTTGGCAATCTCCGATGTTGTAAAAAAACCAGCTGAAAAAAGCATGTCTGGAGCAACTGGGAGACAACGCGCTGAGCATAAAGTTATCCAAAATTTCGAAACAACTGTTCCAGATTTGCCAACTCAAAAAAAGATTGCGGGGATTTTGTCGGGGTATGATGATTTGATTGAGAATAACAATCGGCGAATCAAGATTTTGGAAGAAATGGCGCAGGCAGTTTACAAACAGTGGTTTGTTGATTTCAAATTTCCTGGGTATGAAAAAGTGAAGATGATTGACTCGTCTGCCGGTGAGGCAGGAGGTGAATTGGGTCTGATGCCGGAAGGGTGGAATTATGTATCTTTTGCTGAAATTTTTGATATAAAATACGGAAACACACTTCCGAAAACAAAAATAAAAAATGATGGTACTTATCCCGTTTATGGTGCTGGTGGAATTATCGGTTATTATGATGAATATAATTCAGATGAAAGAATTTCATTGGTTACTTGCCGAGGTAATGGGAGTGGAAAGGTCTCAAGAACAAGAGAAATTGCATTTGTAACTAATAATTCTTTTTTGATTAAAGCCAAGGGGAAATATGCTAAAATTGGATTTTCATTTGTATTTTTAAACTTATTAAACTCTGAATTAGCAACTTGTATTTCTGGCTCAGCGCAACCACAAATAACCATTGAGGGTATAAATACGATAAAGACATTAGTACCTGATCTTAATATTGCGAATTCTTTTGAGAAAATCATTGTCAATATTTTTAATGATGTTGATATATTGTATGTAAAAAGTAATAATCTTCGTCAAACTCGAGATTTATTGTTGCCTAAATTGATGAATGGAGAAATGGAAATATAAAAATATGCCAAATGGATTTATAAAAAATTATGAATTATTAGAAGAAAATAGCAAAGTAACAGATTTGCTAGATTTAAGTAAATTCTGTGAAAGGTTTACGAAGAAAATAAATTCTATAAACAGTGCATCAATAATTGCGTTAGTGGGTCCATTCGGAAGTGGAAAAAGCACAATGTTGCATCAGATCATGACAAATCATCTTAAGGATGAACTATGGATTGAGTTTGAGGCTTGGAAATATCCAGATAGGAAAGAACTTTGGGAAGGATTTGTGATTGATTTCATCCAAGCGGCTGATCCAAAAAAGAAACTCGAAGTGAAAAAAGCAATTGATGGAAAACAAAATGATGACAAGAAAACATTAATCAGAACATTTTCTCGAATTCCGGGATTTGCTGTTCTCGAAGGCTTTAATCATTTTCTTGAAACTTCACCCGCAAAACGGGTAAATGATATTCAGGAAATATTTTTAAAAAAGATTAACGAAATTGGTAAGGACATCTTTGTTATTATTGAGGATATCGATCGCTCTGGTGATGCGGGAGTATTTTTCCTTGAAACCCTTAAGCAATTTTTAAGATCATCAAAATTTAAAAATAAAATTGTGGTGATAGTGCCAATAGCTAATGAAAATTATCATAAAAATATAGATTCTTATTTGAAATGCGTTGATTACTTCGATTTTTTTGAAACTAGTGAAGTAAAGTTGGATAAATTTGTTGATAAAATATTTGATCCGACATTGTTTCAAGGACAACTGACTCAGAAAAATGGTAATCGAGTTATATGGACAGGTGAGAATAGAAGGTTGCAAACCATAAGTTTTTTGGAGTGCCTTTTTCATGAAAAACCAGAAACAACAATGCGATTGCTGAAATTGATTATTAGAAAAGCAAATTTAGTTTATAAAAATCAAATGGATGATGGGCTCGAACCTGATTTTAGAGTTACATTGTGTATTGAGGCATCAAAATATTTTAAAGTAGAGAATCCGGTTGTAGGAAGTTATCTTGATGACTTTAAAAGACGAGGTGCTGTAGTGAGGGGTAATGTTTTTGCCTCATTTTTATCTGCAATTTTGCAAAATAGTAATTCACTTTTTGTTTCTGATTATAGTGGTGGCAATGAAATAAAAAGATTAGTAACTACTCATTATGATTTTAAATTTTTTGAAAGAAAAGATAATAATAAAGAAGAATGGCCATCGTATCCATGGGATTATGGTGACAGCGGATCTGCTATAACTGAATTTTATAAAAAATATTAAAAATATGAGCAATAATTATACCGAAGACAATCTTGTGGAAAAACCGGCGATAGAAATTTTCAAGGGTCTGGAATATGCTTTCGTCAATGCCTTCAAAGAAAAATTTGGAGGCGGAAAAATTGAGTTGGATGAAAAAGCTCCACAGCTTGGGCGCGAAGAAACAAGCGAAGTTGTTCTGACGCTCAAATTGAGGCAGGCTTTGCAAAAACTCAATCCTGAGGTTTCAAATGAAGCTATTGAATTAGCAATTCAGGAATTAACCAAAGACCGATCCTTG
>CAINEC010000112.1 GCA_903847585.1 uncultured Bacteroidota bacterium | reverse complement strand
TTGCAACAGCTAATGGAGTATCGGTCTATATTAATAATAAGTTTATTAATTATTCTTCTGGTGTGGCTGGCTTTAATAGTAATATCGTTTATTGTATTGAACAGTTAGGTAAAGATGAGTTTGCTTTTGGTACTTACGATGGTTTGTCGATTTTAAAGGATAATAGATTCACGAATTACTCAAGTGTTAACGGTTTGCCTAACGACAGAGTTGAATCACTTTTAAAAGATGACAATGGTAACCTTTGGATTGGGACTTATGGTGGTGGAATTGCAAAAAAAAATGGTGATAGTTTTCAAGTTTTACAACTTGGTGAAAAGGTGAATAGTAAGATCGTGACTAGTTTGTTGAGTGATCGAGAAGGGAATTTTTGGGTTGGTACATGGATGGGGATTTATAAATACGATAATAATCGATTTGTAACTTTTAATGCTGAAGATGGATTACCAAGTAATAATATTCTTTCTGTTTATTATGATATTAATGGTGGTCAAGTACTTTTAGGTACCCTCGCTGGTGGACTCAATATCATTAAGTCAGGAAAGGTGCTTTCAACAACGCTAAGTAGTAATACTGTTTGGTCGATAGAAAAAGAAAGCAACAATTCAGTTTGGCTGGGTACAACTAACGGCCCCGTTTTATTTGATATTAATTTAAACAAATACATATACCCAATTGCTGAATTGCAAAACACAATTGTATATGCAATTGAAAAATCAAATTCTGGTGCTGTTTACTTTGGTACTGATAAAGGATTGTATAAATATTTTGGACAACAACTCACTTTACTGAACGCACGCAATGGTTTAAATAATGAAAATGTGCGGACTGTATTTGAGGATGAAAATAAAGTGCTTTGGGTTGGTACTATGAAAGGAGTTTTTCAAATTAATAATGATGTCGCTACTTCCTTCAATGATGTCTTTAATTTGAAAAAAACGCCTGTTACTTCTATTATTAGTGATAACAAAGGTTCCATAATAATTGGGGGATATGATTTAGGATTAATTGTGTTTAATAATTCAAAACCTGAACAACAAAAATTATGGGTGTTGGATGCAAACAACGGACTTTCAAATAGCAAAGTACTCTTTACATTATTAGACAATTCTGATTTTCTTTGGGTCGGAACAACGGCAGGGGTAGATCGCTTAGATTGGGAACTGTATTCTGATAAAGGCAAAGTGCAATTGCAACACATTAATAAGAGCAATGGGTACAATGGTGTAGAAACAAATGCAGCAGCACAAGATAACGAAGGGAATATTTGGATGGGCTCAGTAAATGGAGTTATCCGATTTAATCCTGCTACAGGCTTTATTAAAACATATCTCCCTACATTATCACTATCAAAAGTTCAATTGTTTTTTGAAGATGTAGATTGGTCAAAGAAAAATTTTAGTGTTAATTCCCATACTGGATTGCCTATCGATTTAATACTTGATTATGCTGAAAATAATTTAAATTTTATTTGTAGCGGTGTGTTTCTTACGGCACCTGAAGAGTTACGCTATCGTTATTTTTTAGAAGGGTTCGACGATCATTGGTCTCCACTGACTAAATCAAATTTTGCAAACTATTCAAATATTCCGCCTGGGAAATATACCTTTAAAGTACAGGCTACCGCTAACGGTTACGACTATACGATGCCTGTTACTTTTTCGTTTGAAATTAAAGCGCCTTATTATAAAACAATTTGGGCTTATCTTTTTTATGTTGTTGCAATATCTTCCTCCATCTTTATTTGGTATCGATATCGTACTCGTGCCCTCAGAATAGCAAAAGAGATTTTGGAAGATAAAGTGGAAGACAGAACAAAAGAGTTGCAAATAAAAAATAGTGAATTAGAAAAATTATCACTCGTTGCTTCTGAAACTGATAATGCCATTATGATTTTTGATGCTAATCAACAATTGGAATGGGT
>CAINEC010000111.1 GCA_903847585.1 uncultured Bacteroidota bacterium | reverse complement strand
CAACTTTTTATTAAAAATAAACTATTTATATTTAAAATAACTTTATTTTTTTTAATTTAGTAGTATTCTATGGCTGTTTTGTTAGGGATGGCCTAAGACAATGTACGTTAAAATTACAAAATCAAAAAATTTTCAGTATGTTCGATTGGTTCGTTCTTTTCGTGAAAATGGAAAAATTAAACATGAAGTTTTTTTTAATTTAGGAAGACTGGACTTATTAGCACAAAACCCTGCATGGAAAAATATTATTAATAAACTGGCAGGCCTTGTCGGTATGCCCGCCGTGAACTTGAATACTTGTCCTGAAGCGCAGATATTTAATTGGGGTTATATTGTTTATAAAAAATTATGGGAGGAATTTAAACTAAACGATTTCTTGTCTGCATTACAAGCAAGTTGCGGTAAAACGACCTTTGATTTTAACAATGCTTGTTTATTAATGGTCACCCAACATCTTTTGTCGCCTTCCAGTAAACTGGCCACCTACCATACAAAAAATAGATATGCAAAATTTCCTAGCATCAAATTACATCATCTTTATCGCTCGTTGGATATGCTATGCAAAGGTAAAGCAGTCATTGAGTCGCATGTATTCGAGATGAATTGCAGCTTATTCAATATCAAGATAGACGTTGTTTTTTATGATGTAACAACATTCCATTTTGAGAGCGTTAAACAAGATAGTCTGCGAGATTTTGGTTACAGTAAAAATGCCAAGTTTAATGAAGTCCAAGTGGTCGTTGGCATGTTAGTGGATTGTGATGGACGTCCTGTGGGATATGAATTATTTCCAGGTAATACATTTGAAGGTAGTACCCTGGCCAACGCATTGGAATCTATCGAGAAACGATTTGGTATCCGTCGCGTGATTATCGTGGCTGATCGAGGGCTGAATAGTAAATTAAATTTAAAGCATATTGTAGATAAGGGCTATGGTTATATTGTTGCATCACGACTGAAGAGTATGCCTCACACTATCCAAGCAGAAATACTGAATCGAGAAAATTATTTAACATTAAGCAAAAGCGAAGCCGAGGGAACAGTGACATATAAAGTGATGGATTATATCAATCAATTCAAAGCCATCACTGAGCAGGAAACGATGGACGCCAAACGAAAACGCTATCGCACGATTGAACTGCAAGAAAAATTAATTATCACACATTCTGAGAAACGCGCCAAAAAAGACCAGTTCGATCGTCAGCGGTTAATAGACAAAGCCAATGCTTTATTGCAAGACCCCTCTCGTATTAAAAGCAGCAATAAACGTGGCGGCAAAAAATATTTAAAAGAAACCACAAAAACAGACTGGACGCTAGATGCGGCATCTATTGCTGGTGATGAGAAATGGGATGGTTATTACGGGATACAAACCAGCGAAAAAGAATTGTCGGTAGAAAAAATTCTGGATGCTAAGCGCACATTATATAAAATTGAAGAAAGCTTCCGTATTATGAAATCCACCTTAGAAGTGCGCCCGATATTTCATTGGACAGAAAAACGAATCAAGGGTCATTTTGTTATTTCTTTTTTAGCTTTTTTATTAGAACGCACCTTGGAGCTCAAGCTAAAAAATGCAGGGATTTCTGCATCACCTCATAGCATTCGTGATGCAGTGAATTCCATGCAATTTGCAGAGATTGATTCGTATGGGAATAAAGTATTAATCAACACAAAAAGCGAAAAGCTTGCTTCTGAAATTTTAGATCAATTAAAAATACAGCCCCCGAAGATGATGACCCCTTCTTCTAAATTTACCCTGTAATTTTAGAGGTAGGAGTAGTCAACCAATAAGCTGTAGGGACAACTCGTGTCTTTTTATTTTTAAATCTATAAATTATTCAACTAGATACGCCTTGAAACTGTCAAACTCAGGTGAATCCAGCCTTGATGCAAGATTCACAAAAAAAGTGACTAAATGAAATGCTGTTTCGTCGGATATTTCTTCAGGAAAGAGATCATATAAGGAGTGTGAAAAATATTTTGTGTAAACGGCCATCCCATTGATTAAACCCTACCTTCGAATTCAATCATAAATCTAGCCAATGCTGGCTTCCAATCTCGAATTGGCATTGTCCACTTCTTCGAAATATTTTGCAAGGCTAAATAAATTTGTTTAAACGCAGCCTCATCCGATGGAAAGATGCGTTTATTTTTCATCACTTTTCTCAAAGTCATATTCAGAGATTCAATTGCATTGGTCGTATAAATGACCTTCCTAATTTCAGAGGGATAAGCAAAAAATGGTGTTATATTTTCCCAATGCCGTAGCCATATCTGGCTGATCGTTGGGAATCGACTATCCCACTTATCTGCAAAGGCTGTCAATGCCATCTCAGCCTCTTCTAGCGTCGCTGAGCCGTAAATAAGCTTCAGGTCAGCTGCAATAGCCTTGCGATCCTTATAGCCCACAAATCGCAGGGATTGGCGGACAAGATGGACAATACAAAGCTGAATTTTAGCATTTGGATAAACTGCTTCAATCGCAGTAGGAAAACCCGTTAATCCATCACAACAACAAATTAAAACATCCTGTACTCCACGATTTTTTAATTCAGTTAAAACAGAAAGCCAAAATTTTGCCCCTTCCGTCACATTGCACCACATACCGAGTAATTCTTTTTCACCTTCTAAATTAATCCCTAATGCAAGATGTATGGCTTTGTTAATCACTTGCTTATCAGCGCGAATTTTTACGACTAACGCATCAAAATAAATAATAGGATAAATCCGATCAAGTGGCCTTGTTTGCCACTCTTTTACCTCATCCAGAATAGCATCTGTCACGTTAGAAATAAGCGTTGGAGAAACATCAACACCGTATAGTTCTTGCAGTTGTCCCTGAATATCACGGGTTGTTAAACCACGCGCATACATGGATAAAATCTTATCATCAAACCCATTAAAACGCGTCTGGCCTTTTGGGATAAGCTGAGGTTCAAATGTGCCAGTGCGGTCACGGGGAATTGATATCTCCGCTTCACCAAACTCTCCTTTCACTATTTTAGAGCTGGTACCATTACGTGAGTTACCACTATTATTACCTTTAATTTCATGCTTTTCATAGCCTAAATGCGTGCTAAGTTCAGCTTGTAATGCTCGCTCAGTCACCGCTTTTACAAATTGTTTAACAAGTCCATTTTCGCCAAAAATATCATCCGATGTTTTGTAATCTTTAAGCAATGCATCAATTACTTCAACTTTCATAGCCATAGTTAGTATCCCATAAAAAAATTTACGTTATATTACACTATGACCATTTACACAGACAGATTTACAGACTCGCGGACGGCGTCCGCCCTTCTTAATATGGGTTTGTTGTGGTTTAAGGTAAAGGGCGCACGCCGTGCGCCCCTACAGCTGAAGCTGTAGTATCCTAGTGTGTTATTGTTGAGCTTCTCTTTTCTTAACAAGTATATCTGCCGCTATTTCTGCTGAAGGTTTTTGTCTGTTGGTCGAGTCTCGAGTATCAATTATATTAGCTTTGAATAAACTATACGAACGGGCACCAGAATAAAAACAACCGGGTATTGGTAACCAAGATAACAGCCATCGAATCAATCGGCTTTCTCTCGTATGGTCAATGATGTCGGTGAGTTGAACTTTTTTGGGATCAGTTTCAATAAGGTTTTTAAATTTTGAGGATGTGATGAGAGACCCTTGCTCTATTTCTTTCTCTATTGCTTTTTTATGCTGTTCAAGAAACTCATTGACCGCTTGTCTTTCTAACCTAACCGCTTCTTCACAGGCCTTTATCAGAGTACTT
>CAINEC010000110.1 GCA_903847585.1 uncultured Bacteroidota bacterium | reverse complement strand
TTCATACTTGCGATTTCAAGCAAGGTTTAAAAAAATGGGCTTGACTTCGCTGCGCTCCGTCGGATCCTGAGTTACCTAACAGAAAAACAAAAAGGCCTTCTTGTGAAGGCCTTTTTGTTTCATTCATCTGTGATCCCGCTGGGACTCGAACCCAGGACCCATACATTAAAAGTGTATTGCTCTACCAACTGAGCTACGGAATCCTATTTCTTGGTTAGTATTTGGTCATGTAGGCCAAACGCGGGTGCAAATGTAGTATTTCATTCTTCCTTACCCAAGAAATCCTATCTTTTTTTTGAACATCGAGTGATTTTATTGATTTTCAATAGTAATTTATCCAATTAAAGAGACTAATCCATGATTTATTGGCTTATTCTACGATAGGAGCCCTCTCAAAAGGTAGTGTTCTGTCAAATTGAAAACGGTAGGTTTTGTATGTTCTCCATAGCTTAGCCCCAAGATTTTCAGTGACATGGAGCATTTTTGGATTAAAATCTCCTATCCAAGTTAAAACAGTATCCTCGTATTTGAGTTTATCCACAATGAATTTTTCCCCATGTACAATCAATGCCGCTTCAATTCCTTTTCCTTGCCACGCTTTCACAACTCCAAATACAAGTCCAATCATTCTTTTTCGTTTGGTAGTATACTTATAAAACAAGAACTTAATAATTCCCCACCAATTCATTTTGCCTTTCACATGCTTGAACAACTCATTTAATTCTGGAATATTTACATAAAATGCAATTGGCTCTCCCTTGTGATAAACGAATAAAATAATGTCTCTGTCGATTATTGGCTTTAATGAACTCATAATCTTTTGAGCCGTACTAGATGGCATAGGTTTAAAATGACTATGTCCACCCCAAGCACCATTATAAACCGTTCTAAAATCTTCAGCAACTTTTGATAACTTAACGCCATGAATATTCTTAATTACAAGATCAGGGTTGTCTTTTACCTGCTGGTATTTCCTATGGAAAATAGCTTGTGTGGGTTCTCTTAACGATCTCCAAAATACTAGTTGGTTAAAGTAAGTTCCAAATCCGTACTCCTCAAATAAAACACTGTAGTACTCCGGATTATAGTTCATTTGATAAACAGCAGGGTTGTCAAAATTGCTCGTCATACAGCCCCAAAATTGATTTCTATCGCCAAAATTGATTGGCCCATCCATAGCTTCCATTCCTCGTTCGGCTAACCACTTTTGACAATTATCAAATAAGTAAAATGCTGCTGTTTTATCATTAATGCACTCGAAGAAGCCCATTCCACCCGTTATTAATGGAGTTGTATTTTTTGTACGCGGATTAACAAACGCTGCTACACGTCCAATTAATTGGCCTTTATCGTCTTTTAAAATCCATCTGATGGATTCGCCTCCTTCTGCATAAAGCTTATTATGTTTAACATTAAAGACCTTTTCAATATCATTTTCTAGATAAGCGACCCAATTAGGATTGTTCTTATAAATTATTGATACAACGCTGTGAAATTCTTTGATATCATCCTTCGTTTTTACTTCGTATAACTTCATATAATCTGATAATAGGGCTGAAAGTTACCAAATAAATTATTTTTGTAGAGAATATGGAAACAAAAGTTGTAGTAATCACAGGGGCTTCATCAGGAATAGGACTCGCTTGCGCGAAGAAATTCTTTCGAGAAGGCTATCACGTAGTGGTGACAGGACGTGATGAAAAAAGACTTCATGATGCTATAGCAAATCTGCCTAAACAAGGAAATCAAGTGCTGCCTTTTGTAGCAGATGTGAGCATTGAAGCTGATTGTAAACGTGTCATGGAAGAGACATTAAATAAATTCGGACGCATCGATATTCTGATAAATAATGCGGGTATTTCAATGCGTGCTTTGTTCGAAGATTTAAATTTAGATGTGATTCGTAAAGTGATGGACACCAATTTTTGGGGTGCTGTATATTGTACAAAATATGCATTACCATCTATCCTTAAAAATAAGGGAAGTGTTGTCGGAATATCTTCGATCGCTGGTAAAAAAGGTTTGCCTGGACGAACAGGATATTCTTCTTCTAAATTTGCCTTGGAAGGATTTCTCGAAACATTAAGAACAGAGAATATTAAAAAAGATTTACATGTGTTAGTGGCTTGTCCTGGATTCACGGCATCGCGTATCCGTCAAACAGCATTAGCAGCAGATGGAAACACACAAGGTGAGTCGCCACGTGATGAACAAAAAATGATGTCGGCTGAGCAAGTAGCAGACGAAATTTTTATCGCAGTAAAAAAGAGAAAACGAGATTTAGTATTAACCTTTAATGGTAAGTTGACCGTTTTCCTAAATAAAATAATTCCAGCCTGGTTAGATAAGATCGTATATAATCATATGGCTAAAGAACCTGATAGTCCCTTTAAATAACATGAAACAATATTCAATAGTTTTAATTCTTATATCAGCATTATTTATTTCTGCTTGTAATAAAAGTCAGTCATCATTACAATCCGAAATTTCAGATATGGAAATGTCGGTTGAGTCAAATAATAAACTTGATACTGCCAATTGTGATTCGTTAATTTCTCTCTACAAAAATTATTGTATTTTGTATAAGGATGATACAATTTGTGCTGATTACTTTTTTAAAGCTGCCGAGTTAAGTGCTAAAGCAGGGAAGTATCAACAAGCAATTGAATTATATGGAAACACTCAACGTTTTCCTGTATATCGTAAAGTTGCACGTGCTTTATTCATGCAAGGATTTATTGCTGAAAATAATCTTGGGGATAAAAATGCAGCTCGAGAATATTACAATCGATTTTTAATTAAGTTTCCTCAACATAAAATGGCGAATGAAGTAAAGATGTTAATTCAATCGTTGAATATGACAGATGAAATGTTGATTCAAAATTTGAAACGTCAAAATGATACATTGGTTAACGCAAATCAATAGGGTATGTCAGAACAAAAGAAATTAACTCGAAAAGAAAAGTTTTCGAATGCTCCAGTAAAAAAAGATAGTGGTATTCAAAATGAACAGTCAAATTTATTTTCAAAATACTATGTATGGATTGTTGCATTGTTCGCTGTAGTATTGTATATAAACACTGCGAATTTCGATTATGCACTCGATGATTATGCTTCAATTATTGAAAATAGAAGTACTCAAAAGGGAGATTTAAAAGAGATTTTCAAAACGAGTTATCGATATGGAAGCTATATGGCTTCTGATGAATTATACCGCCCAATTCCTAAATCGATTTTTGCAATTCAATGGTCATTGTCGCCTAATAATCCACATTTAGCTCATTGGACAAATATTCTTTTATATGCATTACTTGCTGTGGTGGTTTTTAATTTTTGTAAGCGAATATTTAATGGCAATTTGCTGCATTCTTTTTTAGCTTCACTGTTATTTATTTCTTTCCCAATCCATACTGAAGCAGTTGCTAATATTAAAAGTGTCGACGAAATTTCGTCTATGTTGCTTGGTTTTCTTGCATTAAATAAATTCTACGATTATTTGTTGAATAAGAAAATACTACAAGTTGTTTTATCCATTTTGTTTTTTGTTTTATCCTTATTGTGTAAAGAGTCATCAATTACCTTACTTGCTATTTTGCCTTTGCTAGTTTATTATTTTGACGAAGGTAAGTTTAAGGAATATTTAATGGTGTTCTTATCGTTCGCAGGAATTACAATTTTATATTTTCTGGTTCGTTCAAATGTGTATGGAATAATCCCTCTTGGAACATTACCATCATCCAGCGATAATTTATTAGTTAAAGGGATCGGTTCAATTGAGCGCTATACATCGGCTATTTATTTTCTTGGCTTGTATTTGTTTCGAATCGTTATACCTGTTGGATTAACCTTTGATGCTTCATATCCGCAATTATCATTAGTTGGAATTGGTTCAATGGAGTTTTTGATTTCATTCGTTGTATTGCTTCTATTGTTTTCAGTTGCTGTTTATGGCATTGTAAAGAAAGAATTATACGGATTTGCATTGATGTTTTTCTTTGTAACTGCTTCCGTTTCGTCTAATATTTTTACATTAATAGGTACTCAATATGGAGAGCGATTAATGTTCATGCCAAGTATGGGCATCGCTTTAGCTGCTGTTGTATCATTATCGAAAATAGATTTTAAACAATTATCAGGATTAGTAATTGTTGTCAGTTTGATCTACGGATTTATAACTATACAGCGTAATGTGGTTTGGGAAAACAATGAAACACTTTATCGTTCTGGTTTGATAACAGCGCCAAATAGTGCTCGTACAAATTACTATCTAGGTAATTTCTTAATTAAAGAGAATCGACTTGCAGGTAAGTCAGAGGCAGAGCAAAAAATTATCTTGAATGAAGGAATATCCTATTTAAAAAAATCTGCTGAACTGACTCCTTATTTTTCAGATGCTTGGGATCAGATGGGCTTGGCATATATGCGATTAAAGGATTATAAGTCTTCTCGCAACGCGTTTTTATTTGCACTAAATAATAATGGGAACGATCCTAAAATAAATAACAACTATGGTAACTTGTTATTTAATGTTAATCAACCTGACTCTGCTTTATTTTATTTCGAAAAAGCGGTTAGTTTGAAAGCTGATTATACGGATGCACTTAACAATATCGGGAGTGTCTATGGAAATAAAGGACAGTTTCAAAAGGCATTAAGCTACTTTGAAAAATCTTATGCTGTCGATCCAAATAATGTAATGACGAATCGATTCATAGGTATGACTTGGAATAATCTTGGAAACCAGGTGATGGGAACACAATTCTTACAACGAGCAGAAGAACTTAAAAACAATAATTAGTATTCTCTTTGTAAATAAAGTTCTAAGTCATGAATGGATAAATTATTTTCTAATACTCCATTTTTTGCAACGCTGATATTTCCTGTTTCTTCGGAAACAATAATTGATATGGCATCACTTTGCTCTGTAATTCCTAATGCTGCTCTGTGACGCATTCCTAGATGAGCAGGTAGGTCATTATTATCTGTAACAGGTAAAACGCATCTAGCTGCTTTAATTTTATTGTTACGAATGATTACAGCGCCGTCATGTAACGGACTATTCTTAAAAAATATACTTTCTAATAACCGCTTTGATAAATCTGCATCCATTGCATCACCAGAGTTTTCAAAAAACTTTAAATCGGTTGTTCTAGATAATACAATGATAGCTCCTGTTTTTGCATTCGACATGCTTTCGCATGCTTTGATAACAGGAATTAAATCGGCAGTGATGGTTTGCTCTTCTTTCCAGTTCCAAGGTAAAATTTTACGAGTGAAACTATCTTTTCCTGTAATAGAACTTGATCCAAGTAAAACTAAAAACCTTCTGACTTCTTGCTGAAATACAATAATCAATGCTAAGACTCCAACACTCATAAACTGTCCGAGTATGGCGCCAAGTAATTGCATTTCAAAAATTTTAACGAACAAAAACCAAAGCATGTACATCGATACAATGCCAATGAAAATATTAATCGCTGTACCACCTTTTAATAATTGATATGCCTTGTAAAGTAAAAACGACACGATAAGTATATCGAGCAAATCGAGTAGGCGTACTGATAAAAATCCAATATGAAATAATTCCATAGTTACGAATTTATTAAAATAAATTGACTTACTACTGAGCTTCCTTGTTTAGTGACAACTTTTCATCAGTATCAATCATCAATTGTTCTTTTTCAAGCATGTTTTGAATGATACCAGCTAGCTTTTGTTTGTAATTATCTGGCGACTGATTATAAATTTCAATCTGTAACAAACGATTGTTTTCTAATAAATCAATAATGAATTTTCTGATTTTTTTTTCTTCTTCTTCGTTGACTAATTCTTTCTTCTTGTTTCTGCAGTAATCGCATGTGCCACACGATGATAAATTTTCTTCTCCAAAATAAGAAGAGATCATCATGCTTCTGCAGTTATTAGTGCTTGTTACATAATTGATAAATGCATCTGCTCTAACTTTAAATCGATTCTTTCTATCGCTGATACTCTTCGGATTGATGTACATTGCTTCAGTCGATTCTCGCGCATGTAAAAACGTAATTCGCGGAGTGTCGCTCGACGGGGTGTAATCAAGAACTTTTAATTTGTTCAGTTCATTCAACAAATTAATCACATTGTTTTTATCCGTTTTAAGATGTCTTGAAATTTGAAACTCATTAATCTTTACAAAGTAATCAAATAATCCTCCGTAGCTTCTTAAAATTATCTTGAGTAGATTGTCGAATCGCTGATACTTCACCTGAAAATTGTATAACTCCATTTTATCAAAGTTGATTTTGATTTTGGAAGGCACATATACAGCTTCACTCATCACTATGAATCCTGCATGCTCGAGTTCTTTCAAACAATTAATTGCAAGTGCGTTGCTTAATTGATAGGTATTGCAAAATTGATAAATGTCGAAAGGGTAGGTTTGGTTTTGTCCTGATTCGATTGGAATGTTTAGATGATTGCACAGCGCATTGTAAATTCTTTTTACTTCACTGATCGAAGGAAAGTTTTTCTCCTTTTTTTCTTCGAGTTGTGCTATATCATTATCCGTATAGACCAATACACCATAAGCAGGCTTTTCATCTCTTCCACCACGACCAGCTTCTTGATAATAACTCTCTAAATCATCTGGTAAATCGAAGTGAATAACAGACCTTACATTCTCTTTGTTAATTCCCATTCCAAAAGCATTGGTAGCAACAATTACTCTTGTTATGTTATTCATCCACTTGCTTTGTTTTTCAAGCCGTGTTTGATTGTCTAAACCCGCATGATAGTAGTCTGCAGTTATTTGATTACTGTTTAACCACGCCGCAATATCTTGTGTTTTATTTCTATTTCTGACGTAAATAATGGATGTTCCTTGAACAGCTTTTAATACCTGTAAAACTTTGTCGTATTTATTTTCATCTTTACGAATGATGTAATTTAAATTAGTTCGACTAAAGCTTTTTAAAAATCGCTGATATCCTTTTTTGAAATTTAATTTTTCGCAAATATCATTTTGCACTTCAGATGTTGCCGATGCAGTTAGTGCAATGACTGGTGCATTAGGAAATAGCTCACGCACTTTTGAAATGTTCAAGTAGGGTGGACGAAAGTCATAACCCCATTGCGATATACAATGCGCTTCATCAATTGCAATCATGCTCACTGGCATGTTGGATAGTTGCATAATAAACGTTTCACTACTCAATCGCTCAGGGGAGACATATAAAAAACGATAATCACCATGTATGCAATTACCGATGATGATATCTGACTCCCTTCTCGATGTTCCTGATACAAGCGCAGCAGTTCGAATACCTTTCTCTAATAATTGCTCTTCTTGATCTTTCATCAAAGCAATCAATGGAGAAACTACTAAACATAATCCTCCAAGAGCTAGTGCTGGGATTTGAAAACAAACAGACTTTCCACCACCTGTAGGTAAAATTGCGAGGGTGTCTTTTTTTGCAAGTACGGATTGAATAATATCTTCTTGCAGCGGACGAAATGCATCATATCCAAAATGCTGTTTAAGCAATTGATGTATCTCGCTCATAAAAAGAATTAAAACGTTACTGTAATTCTATCGGGGTCGATTTCTGCAGGACGGATAGTCATAACTGGTATACGAGAACCATTAATTACTTTATTGGCATATGTTCCCATTAGCAAACCTGTAATGCCAGGTTCTTGTTCTGTCATAATAACCAACAAATCTCCATTGTGTTCTTCACATGCTTTGATTGTATTTTTAAATAAATCTCCTTGATAAACTGCAGAAACACTATCACATCCATGTTCTGCTAAGTAATCTTGTACCTGATTTATTTTCAAATAAAATTTGCGCGTATAATCATCATTATTGCTTTCTAATAATCCAACAACAACAACTTTTGCATTATACTTTCTTGCAATCTCCATCGCAAAAGGAACTTTTTGTCTCGATTCAGGAGTGTCATCAAGTGGTAGAATTATCGTATCATAACTTGATTTCTCTGCATGATTTTGAACAGCAATAACAGGACAATTTGATTCCTGAACAACTTTGGTAGTATTACTTCCAATACTATAACCACTTCCGCTACTTCCGTGCGTACCCATAAAAATCAAATCTGCTTCAATGCTAGTTGCAACAGTTGATATCATTTTATAAGTCTTTCCAACTTCTGTCATTACAGTTACCTTAATGCCACATTCATTGGAAATACGTTGAGCAATTTCATCTAGTTTTTCTTTAGAAGTTTCTTCAGCCTTTTTTTCGACAGATGAAAATAAATGCGTCAATGAATTCTGAAATGTCGAAGCTTCCAAAATATGCAGTAAAAATATTTCTGCATTAAATGATTTTGCAAAAATAACGGCGTGTTCAAGTCCTAGTGCTGCCGACTCAGAATAGTCATAAGGCACAAGTAATTTTGATACATGAAAGCTTCTGTTCATAGCTATAAGTTTTTATTGTATAACAAATGTAGTGGTGTCCTTTCTTTTCATCGGACGAATACTACAAACTGGAATTTCAGAATTATTGATAATTTTTGCTGATGCAGTTCCAATAAAATATTCAGTAAATTCTAATTCCTGTTGTGTCATGATGATAATCAAATCTGCATTTTCTTTCTTTGCATAATCCAATACACCTTCAGCAACATCTGAATTTTCAATAAACTCACCAGAGCATTCAACACCATTTTCACGAAGGAATTCTAATACTTGATCCATTTGACGTTCTAACTTCTTATTCAAGAAATCATCGCTTGACGATTCAACCGTCATTACTTTCACAAATGAATTAAAGAACTTAGCAATCTCAATACACTTACCAACCTTCTCTTTTGTTTCCTTGGATAAATCAAGCGGTAAGACAATTGTTTTACATCCTGCATTGTGTTCTTTACCTTTAATTGTAATTACAGGACAAGGAGCTGCTCCGATAACCTTTACTGCATTCGATCCAATGAAACGCTTTGCAATTGATGAAGCACCGTTTGTACCCATCACGATAAATGCTGCATTGATCTCCGTTGCTACTTCATTTACGCAATCGTAAATTTTTCCTTTCTCAATTCTTGTTTTAACTTCTAATCCTGTTTTTGCCATCGTATCGTTGGCAATTTTATTCAACTTCGATTGAAGTCCTTCACGGTAAACTTCTTCTTTAAAATCGTTGTGAGAAAAAACGTTCAACATGGATGAAAAAACGTCATCGTCAATTACATGTAAAAGGGTAATATCCGATTTCGTCAAACGGGCAAGGTTAAAAGTTTGATTCAAAGCAATCATTGATTGTTCACTGAAATCTACCGGAATAATAATGTGATTTTGATAGGCGCACATAGCTGTATGTTATTTATATTTGTTCGACTACAAAATTATACAATAAAAATATGTCTAAAATCGCAGAATCGGAATTAATTTTAAATAAAGATGGAAGTGTTTATCATTTGAACCTTTTACCCGAGGATATCAGTGATATTGTGATAAATGTTGGTGATCCGGATCGCGTTTCGATGGTGAGTGATTATTTCGATACTGTAGAGGTAAAAAAGCAAAAAAGAGAGTTTGTAACCCATACTGGAACTTATAAAGGTCGCCGTATTTCTGTCCTTTCTACAGGTATTGGTACCGATAATATTGATATTGTTTACAATGAACTCGATGCACTTGTAAATATCGACCTTCATACTCGTGAGATTAAGTCGCAATTGACACCATTAAAGCTAGTTAGGATTGGGACCTCAGGCTCGTTGCAGGCGGATATTCCTGTGGATTCGTTCGTTTGTTCTTCTTACGGATTAGGCCTTGATGGACTTTTAAACTTTTATGAACTCCAGAATGAAGGGCTAGAAAAAGAAATAATAGAAGCTTTTAGGACACATTTGCCGAATAAAGGCATTTTCCCTGAATCCTATTTAGCTAAATCATCAGACATGATGTTCGACTTATTATCACCAGGAATGCATACCGGTATCACAGCTTCTTGCTCCGGATTTTATGCTCCTCAGGTGCGCCAGTTACGTCTGAAGCCTAGCCGTCATGATTTAATTGAAAAGCTGACATCCTTCGATTATCAAGGACATAAAGTGACTAATTTTGAGATGGAAACGGGAGCAATGTTTGGGTTGGCCAAATTATTAGGACATCATTGCAGTGCAGTCAATGTGATTGTAGCTAATCGTATCACGCAGGAATTCAGTAAAAAATACGAAGAGACCATGCATTCCCTGATTCAACTTACCCTCGATCGCCTGTCAACTTTATGATTATGTCTAAAATTTAAAAAAAAAGCACATGGCTTCGAATAATTTTTTATTCGATCATCTTCAAATTTTCAAATCCTCAAATCTTCAAATCCACCTCCTAAGTTTTAGGTTTGGGTAAAATCTTCAAATTGAAAAATGAACAATTTTTTCACTTTTCTTACATCTGTAATATTTTAATCGCAAAGGCATTTTCAACCCTTTTCCATAAACGAAATTTGATATACCAACTTAATGTCAAATTGAATGATTATGGAATCACGTTTAATCCATCGAAAATTACTAATAGCAATCTGTGTTTTCACACTGTTATCGTTGAACTCATTTGGGGTTACTTACTATTCCCGCCTCAATGGAGGTTTATGGACGAGTAGTAATTCTTGGTCGACGGTAAATTACACCAGTACTACTAATACTGGAACATATCCGAAGATTGGCGATTTTGTGATGATAGGAAATGGGTTTACTGTTTACATCAATAATAATGTTAGTTGTTCAGGATTATCGATTGGGCAGGGACTATCAGGATCGCTTTTATTTTCACCTGCAGGAAATTTCACACTTAATGTGGCAGGAAATACCAGAATCTTCGCAGGAGCACAACTTTCTTACAATTCAGTATTGGCCCGTACTCATCAATTTATGACTACAGGAAGTATCGCGAATAGTGGAGCAATTGATTTTTTTGTAAGTCCAAGTGCAATAGTTAATACCACATTTTATGGAAGTACTAGTTCTACAGTTTCAGGTGTGGGTGTTTTCGATTTGAATATCGTTACCTTAGACAAATCAACTTCAATTAATAATTTTCTTAAAGCATCAACTGCAACTTTTGAGTCAGGGACAAGAAACCTTGTTTTAAATTATGGAACTTTTATTCATGATAATTCTTCCGTTTATGCGGTGAACCCTTCATTAGGTAATTTTACAATAGGTCCTGATGTAATCGTACAAGTTCCAAAAGGAACTATGAATTTTAGTCCGAATTCAGCTTCACTTTATTTGCAAGGTAAGTTACAAGTTAACGGTGGTATTGTAAATATTGGTGATGCTGCTGGTACTGGAGGTATTCGTTACAATCGTTTAGGAACAAATATTCCTGAACTGAATTTATCTTCAGGTATCATTAATATTAACGGTGGCTTTTGTAATCGTTTTGGATACACTGCAGATGCAGCAAGAGTAATGATTAGCAATGGAACGATTAATTTAAATACCGGATCAACAGGAACAGCAAATTCACTTTTCCAGATTAATAGCTCTGCGCAAAGTAATTTTACCATGTCGAATGGAACAATAGTTCTATCAAAACCAAATACAACAGGAGCTGCAGTTTCTGACTTCGATATAAACGGAGCCGGTGGAACTGTGAATGTATCCGGAGGAACTATTCAATTTGGTGATAATTCGACCCCAGCAAATGCAATTTTTAACTTTACTCCTTATGCAGGTGTTGTAATGCCTAACTTTAAAATTACTGGTCAGTCTTCTCGCACTATCAGTTTGTTTACCTCAAAAAATTCAACATCCGATTTTAAACTGATTAGCTTATTTATTGATCAGGGAAAAACGTTTGATGTAAAACCAATTGCAGGGTCAACAGGTTTTGCAAAAGCGATGACGTTGGTAGGAAATTATGATGGTATGCATGCATTTTATAATGATGGTATGTTCAGTGAACAAAATAGTACTGTGATTATGGAAGCGAATGAAGGGCAATGGATAGCTGGAAATACATTAACAACTTTCTATAATTTCAAAATCAATAATCCTTTCGGAGTTAGTTTGGGTAAATCCATGAACGTGAGTAATGCATTGGAGCTGTTTAATGGTATTATCTATTCGAATCCTTCAAATTATATTACTTGTCTTCCAACTTCAACTAATTCATTAGGGTCAGCGTCTTCTTATATTGAAGGACCTATCGCACATATTGTCGCTACCACAGCTGCTAAGTCAATCAATATTCCTATTGGAAAGAATGGTGCCTACCGCCCGATGAATTTAAATGTTCATCACACAAATATGATTCCTGTAACATACTTATCGGAAGTACAACCTTATTCAGCTGTATTGTTAGCGTATATGATGCCTCCTTCTTTAGCATTGGTTTCTGACGTTCGTTATTTTACTATCAATAGAACGAATGTTCCTAATTTACAGTCAGCAGCAATTACATTAAGTTATGGAACAGATGATTTCGTTACTGATTTCGCTTCGTTAAGAGTTGCACGTGATAATGGAAGCAATGGTTGGATAGACCTAGGTGGTGTCGCAACTGGTAATGGAAGTGGAACAATTACCAGTAATGGGTTTACTGGATTTAATACTGTATTTGCATTGGCAAATGCGCGCGACGGACGTAATCCTTTGCCAGTTCAAGCAGTCGATTTAAGTCTTGCCAAATCGAAAAACGCAATTGAGTTAGGTTGGACATTAATCGATTATTCTAATATCGATAAATATGAAGTTTATAGAAGTGATGATGCTTTAAACTTTAATTTGATTCAGCAACTTGATAATGTAAGTATGGGTATGTTTAATACTTACGACAATCAACCAATTGATGGATTTAACTATTACTATGTTAAGGCATTTACGCGTGATGGTGATGTCATTATTTCTGATACCAAATCTATTCGCTGGACTAATGAAGTAATTACATCATTGTACCCTAATCCATCTTATAATAACAATTTGCAAATTCAATTAGATAATAGTGAAATCTCTCAAGTCAACATAAGAATTACAACTATTACAGGTCAAGTAGTGTATCAGGATAA
>CAINEC010000109.1 GCA_903847585.1 uncultured Bacteroidota bacterium | reverse complement strand
TGCCTGACGATAAACATGATCTTGTACGTCGCCAGCAGCGAATACTCCTTCTGCAGTTGTATAGGTACTTCCTGGTTTCGTTACGATGTAACCGTTAGTATCAAGGTCTAATGCACCTTTGAATATTTGCGTATTAGGTTCGTGACCAATAGCAACAAAAAATCCTGTTACAGCAATTTCTTTTTCTTCACCAGTATGATTGTTTTTTACTCGAACACCTGATACAGATTGTTCTCCCAATATTTCAACTGTTTCGTGATGATATAATATTTCAATATTTGGAGTACTCTCTACACGGTGAATCATTGTTTTGCTAGCTCTCATTTCTCCTTTACGAACAAGCATGGTCACCTTACTACATAATTTAGCAAGATAAGACGCTTCTTCAGCAGCTGTATCGCCTGCACCTACAATTGCTACTTCTTGTCCTCTGAAAAAGAATCCATCACATACAGCACATGCACTCACACCAAATCCGTTTAATCTTTTTTCCGAATCTAGTCCAAGCCATTTAGCACTTGCACCAGTAGCAATGATAACTGCATCTGCTTCAATTGTATGCTTTTCATCAACAACAACTTTTTTAGGATTGCTTGTAAAGTCAACCGATGTTGCATAACCAAAACGAATATCAGCTCCAAAGCGCTTTGCTTGCTTTTCAAAATCCATCATCATTTCCGGACCTTGAACTCCTTCAGGATAACCTGGATAATTTTCAACTTCTGTAGTGATGGTTAACTGCCCTCCTGGTTGTAAGCCTTGATATAATACTGGCTTTAAATCAGCACGAGCAGCATATATAGCTGCAGTATATCCAGCAGGACCAGAACCTATGATTAATAATTTTACTTTTTCGGTTGTGTTTGACATGTGACTATAAAATGATGTTGTACTTCGTTTTTAAATATTAATTACTTGAAACTTTATTTTTAATGATTGTTGATATTAATCTTTAAGAAGATTTTGAATGATGTCTTCTACTGAAATTCCTTCTGCTTCCGCTTTGAAATTTTTAACGATACGGTGACGCAAAATAGCTGGTGCAATTGCTTTTACATCCTCGATATCCGGAGAGTATTTTCCATTTAACACTGCATGACATTTAGCTCCAACAACTAAAAATTGCGAAGCTCTTGGTCCTGCTCCCCAACTTAAATATTCGTTGGTAATGCTTGCTGCCATATCTGTATTAGGACGAGTTTTAGCGGTTAACTTAACTGCAAATTCTAAAACATTATCAGGTACTGGAATTCTTCTGATTAATTGTTGATAGTATAAAATTTCTTCTCCTGTCAAGATGTTTTTTAATTCAGGATTGTAATTACCAGTTGTATTTTTTACCACCATAATTTCTTCCTGAAGAGTAGGGTAGTCTAACGTTACATTAAACATGAAACGATCTAATTGCGCTTCTGGAAGGGGGTAAGTTCCTTCTTGTTCAATAGGGTTCTGTGTAGCTAGTACAAAAAACGGAGAAGGTAATTCATAACGTTTACCCGCAGCCGTTACCGCTCTTTCCTGCATCGCTTCTAATAAAGCTGATTGTGTTTTAGGAGGTGTACGGTTAATCTCATCTGCCAAAATGATATTCGAAAACAAAGGACCTTTAACAAATTTGAATTGTCTGTTTTCATCTAAGATTTCTGTTCCGATAATATCACTCGGCATCAAATCAGGAGTAAACTGAATTCTATTATAACTTAATCCTAATACTCTTGCAATTGTATTAACCAATAATGTTTTTGCTAATCCAGGAACACCTACAAGTAAACAGTGACCGTTGCAGAAAATAGAGATTAAAGAATCCTGAACAACTTGATCTTGTCCAACAATAACTTTCCCGATTTCAGCTCTTAATTCAGCGTATGACTGACGTAATGCGTCTACTGCTTCAACATCCGAAGAAAATGATTTCATATTTTAATTTTTTATTTTGCTGTGTTTAATGACCAATCTTTTAATGTTTCGCAATTTTGATATTCTTCTGCAATGCGAACATAAGTAGTTGCTACTTTTTTGTTCTTCCAAGTTTGCAAGGCGGTATTTTGTTTTTCACTTAATGTTAGCTCTTGTAACTTCGGATAGTCATCTGTCAGATTCATTTGATGAGGTTCAGATCTGTTTATCAATTTTAAAATTCGATAAGCTTGCTTACCGTCTCTTGTGGTGATTAAAGTGGCAGAAGACACTTCACCAACAGTCATTTTATCAATTGAGAACAATACATTAGGATCAACTTGGTCTGACTCAAATTTTGTAGATCCTGTAGCAGGATTTATTACAATTCCACCACCCATTTTAGTTTCTGTATCGTCAGAAAATTTTTCTGCTGCTTCATTAAATGAAATTTTATTTACACGAATTAGATTAGCAATGCTATCAGAAAACGCTTGAGCATTTACTAAATCCTCTGCTTGAGTTACCGCACGTAGAAGAATATGACGAACGTTTATTTTTTCTCCTCTTCTTTCAATCAACTGAATGATGTGATATCCGAAGGGGGATTCAATGATTTCTGAAATTTCAATATTGTTTTTTAGTTTAAATGCAGCAGCGCTAAACTCAGGAACCAGGTCGCCACGATTTACAAATCCTAATTCGCCACCTTGCTTCGCACTTTCAATATCCTGAGAGTATAGAACGGCAAGAGTTGAAAAGTCTTCACCACCAATTATTCTGTCACGAATAGATTTTAATTTATCCTTCGCTTCTTTTTTCTGTTCTTCACTTACAGCAACATAATGCACTATTTGCGCATATTCTAATTCAGCATTTACATAGGGCAAACTGTCTTTCGGGATTTTATTAAAAAAGGTTCTTACGTCGGCAGGCGAGGAGCTGATACCTTTAGTGACTTTACTTTGCATTTGCTGCGCTAGTAATTGTTCTCTGATTAAAGGTTTGAATTCTTCCTTTAGCTCTGCGATAGATTTACCATAGTATTGTTCCAGTTTTTCCACTGAACCAATTTGCTGAATGAAGTAGGAGAGGTTGCTTTCAATTTTTTGATTTACTTGAGATTCCTCAACATTTAAGCTATCAATGTTTGCTTGATGTAATAAAAGTTTATTCAGCAAAAGTTGATCAAGTATTCTACACTTTAAATCACTCGCATCAGGAGTACCCTGTGCAATTAGTTGTGCATATTGTGATTCAACTTCTGATTTAAGTACGATATTATTTCCAACCACACCTACAATCTGATCAACAATATTTCCAGATGTCTGAGAAAAAGATTGATTTGAAAAAAGTATAATCAGTAATAAGAACAATTTATTTTTTAGGTAATAAAATCTCGACATCTTTTTCTTTTATAGCATTGTTGTAAGCGTCTTTTTCCATTTTGGCAATCAGGTCAAGTTTACGCTTGTTAATTATCAAATTCCGAATGTTGTCAGTTTCAAAATTCAAAGGTGATAAGCTCTCTTTTATTTTGAATCCCTTAATATTAATAAAATAAATTGAAGTTGAATCAGTGACTTCAATAAATCGATTGTTTTTTAAATATTGCTCCTTATCGTAAGCGCTGATTGGAGCTTTTTTAAGTAAGTCATCAAAAAGCAACCATTCATTTTCATTGAAGTAATAGTCGGTTGCATATTGATAGCAAATGTTCTGAAGCTGTTGTTTGTCGTTATCTTTTTCAGATTTGTAAAGCACTCGTAAACGATCAATTTTAGGAGCATTTTTAGGGACTCTTAAGAAGATACACTTAACGATATTATCTTTTAGCTGAAAATTCTCAGGGTGTTCGTTATAGTATTTTTCAATTTCTTCGGATGAAATAGTCGTGTCTAGTTTTTCACGAATATATTCTCGCTCATAAGCGTATGCCATCAATGAATTACGGTATTCTTCTAATTGCTCATCTACATTTTTTAATTCCTCATCCAAATTGTCTTCAGCTAATTTTAGAATAACTTGTTTTTGTAACCAGTTTTGAATGTAGCTTTGAAGAATGGCAATACTATCTTTTTTCGAAGTTCCTGCAGGAATATTTTTCTTTACATCTTCGAGATAAAGTTCATTATCGTATGCTTTCGCGATAATTGTTTTATCGGTTGTTGCTTTGTTGCTTTTGTTACATGCCATTAAAAAAAACATACCGACCACTCCGCAAATAACAACTAGGTTATTCAGAAAGCGATCGGTATATTTTAAGTTAAATGTCATTATTTAGACCAGATCGTTTGAAGGATTTCCTGGTTAACTTTCACTGGATATTTTGCTTTCAATTCATCTACCCATTCTTTTTCAAGTGCTGATTGATAATCCGAAGTTACTAATCCTTTAGCCTCATTTAATGATTTAGGCATAGGAGGTAAAATTTTCAAGTCAACGATATACCAGTTATTAGAAAGATTAATTGGGTTGCTAATTCCTTCTACCCATTTTGTTTTTTCAATTAGTTCACTTTCACTATGAGCATATTTAGCTTCTTTCTTAGTAATAGCATTTGGCGTCTTCTTATTGATAGCAGCCATAATATCATCCATCGACTTTTTACCTTTCACTAATTGCTTTCTAAAATCAGCAGCAGTAGTTTCGTTGTTACATTGGAAAATAGTTGCATTACAACGCTCTCCCCACATATAGTTGTTTTGCGTTTTTTCATGGAACTGTTGTAGTCCAATGGTGTCCTTAACAGCTTTTGTCCAAACCATTTTGTCTGTTAAGTCGAATAATAAAATACCATCGCGGTATTCTTTCATCAAGTTTTTGAAGTCCACATATTTGTTATCTAAACGTGCTTCTTCATAAGCTAATACTTCTTCTTGCATCCATTGGTCGTACATGCTGTAACCAATAGCTTGAGGACTACTGCTTGCTCTTTTTGTTTGATGAGTCGAAATGTATTTTGCAAAGTCTTGAACTGAGTAATTTTTAACAGTTCCTGTTGAATCGCTTAATGAAAAAAGATTTCCATTAAAGCCATCAGCTTTTTTTAAATCCCATTCGCCACTCGCAAGTGATGTATCAAGAGTGTTGATGAATGCATCTTTCGATTTTGGAACTTCTTTAAAACGATATTCAGCTTTAATTTTATTCACCATGCTCAAGCGACTAGTTTCATTTCTACTATCGCGCATAATCATCTGACGAAGTTCTCCTTTCTTTTCTTCGAAAGTTGGCATTCCTCTTTTTTCTATACGCTTGATGATATGCCAGCCATAAGTTGTTTTAACAATGCTCGAAATCTCTCCGTCTTTTTGTAAAGCAAATGCCGCCTTTTCAAATTCAGGTACCATACGACCAGTTCCAAACCATGGTAAGTCGCCACCTTTCTTTGCAGATGCTTTATCTTCACTATACTTTGTAACTACTGTATCCCACGAAGCTCCGCTATTCAACATTGCTTGGGCTTCTTTGATTTTTGACTCAGCAATTTTAATGATAGAATCATTTGCATCTTTTGGCATTCTTACCATTAAGTGTGCAACGTGAATTTCTCCTTGAGCAGGACGCAAATCAATTGTTTTGATGATGTGATATCCGAAGCGAGTTCTTACTGGCATTGATAAAGTACCAATTTTATTGCTGTATGCGGCTGTTTCAAAAGGATAAACCATTTGCATTCCTGTGAAATAACCTAAGTCACCACCATTATCTTTAGCTGATGGGTCCTCACTAGAGTCGCGAGCTACTTTTGAAAAATCAGCACCTTTTAAAATCATATCACGGATTTTTAAAGCACGATTGTAAGCGATAACTGTATCTTTTGGTAAAGCTTCATTCGTGCATTTAATCAATATGTGACTTGCACGCACATCATTCTTCAAACGGTCATAAGCTTCTTTTACTAATTGTTCACTAACGTTTTTATCTGTTAAATAAGGCTGAGCTAATTGTTTTCTATAACCGGCTAATTCGCTTTTGAAATTTTCGCTGGTATCCATTTTTAAAGTTTCAGCTTCCTTAACTTTCAGTTTATAGTTAATATATAAGTCTAAATAGTCACGAACAGATTTTTCAGTGAAAACAGTGTCTTTATTGTTCTTTTTAAAAACTCGTTCAAATTCTGAACGAGGAACTTGTTCTTCACCAACACTTAATAAAATCGGATCAATAACAGGCTTTGGAGCGACAACAGGTGCAGCCTGATTTCCTGCCTTTGTTGCTGGCTTGTTAGCCGGAGCAGGCTTAAATCCTTTTGAGTCTGAATTAACTTGTGCAAGAGAACTAAAACTTGCAAACAAAGAAATTAAAATTACTGGTAATACAAACGCTTTTTTCATTCTGAGAAATTGTTTTTTTTCGAGTGGACAAATGTAATCAAGTATTGCCTTTTAGGGGATATGATTATCATTTTATTTTATGAAATTAGAGTGAAAAGAAATCACTCCTGTTAATCAAATGTTAAACGGATTTTAACGGCTATAATTAGGAGCTTCACGAATTATTGATACGTCATGTGGATGGCTTTCTTTAATTCCACTAGATGTAATTTTAATAAACTGGGCTGACTGTAAATCTTTGATTCCTTTTGCACCGCAGTATCCCATCGAAGCTTTTAATCCACCTACAAGTTGATATACTTCTTCGCCAACTGTTCCTTTGTAGGGTACACGACCAACAATTCCTTCTGGAACCAGCTTTTTAATGTCATCTTCCGCATCTTGAAAGTATCGATCCTTGCTGCCTTGTTTCATTGCTTCAATTGACCCCATTCCTCTATAAACTTTGAACTTTCTACCTTCGTAAATCATGGTTTCGCCCGGCGATTCTTCTGTTCCTGCTAATAAGGATCCAACCATTACTGTTGATGCACCAGCTGCTAATGCTTTCGGAACATCACCCGTAAAACGAATACCACCGTCAGCAATTACTGGAACACCTGAACCTTTTAATGCATTAGCAACTTCCAAAACAGCCCATAGCTGTGGAACTCCAACACCTGCAATTACACGAGTAGTACAAATAGAACCTGGTCCTATTCCAACTTTAACAGCATCTGCACCTGCTTTAACAAGCGCTAATGCAGCCTCTGCTGTCGCGATATTTCCAACTACACATTGTAATCCAGGGAATGTCTTTTTTACTTTTTTCAAAGTTTCTAATACTCCCTTCGAATGTCCATGTGCTGTATCGATAACAATGGCATCAACTCCGGCATCTTTTAATGCTGTAACTCGATCCAATGTATCAGCTGTAACACCAACAGCTGCTGCAACTCTTAAACGCCCAAATTCATCTTTGCAGGAATTAGGTCTAGACTTAAATTTTATAATGTCTTTGTATGTAATAAGCCCGATTAATTTCCCTGTCTTATCAACTACAGGTAATTTTTCAATTTTATGTTCTTGAAGAATTAGCTCTGCTTTTTGAAGTGAAGTAGCTCCTTTGGCAACAATTAAATTGGCAGAGGTCATCACTTGACTCACTTTCTTTTTTGCATCTTTCTCAAAACGTAAATCGCGATTAGTTAAAATGCCGACTAATTTATTTTGCTTGTTAATGATTGGAATTCCACCAATCTTATTTTCGCGCATAATTTTAAGAGCGTCCCCGATAGTTGCATTTTCTTCCAGTGTAACTGGATCTTGAATCATCCCACTTTCACTTCTTTTTACTTTTCGAACTTCAGCAGCCTGCTGTTCAATCGTCATATTTTTATGCAAAACGCCAATACCACCTTCTTGCGCCATTGCAATAGCCATAGCTGATTCCGTTACGGTATCCATAGCCGCAGAAATAATTGGGATGTTGATTGGGATTTTACGAGTGAAAAGGCTAGTGGTGTTGGTGTCTCTCGGCATTACTTCCGAGTAGGCTGGCACTAATAAAACATCATCGTAGGTAAGGCCTTCGCCAACAAATTTAGGGGTGTTCTTTTTCATAAAGAATTGAAAGGGTTTATTGGCGAGCAAAGATAATAAAAAAAGGCCACCTTGGGGAGGTGACCTTTTTACACGCATTGACCGGAAATTACCGTAACAGAGTTACGGACCCGTTCTTTTCGATCTCCTGTCCGTTCGTACCGAAAATACGAACGTTGTACACATAAGTGCCTTCAGGAGCGAGCGTTCCATCGAACGTCCCGTCCCAACCCTCTTCAGGATTGTTGGTCTCGAATACTTTTTGTCCCCATCGGTTAAATACGATGAAGAAATAATTTTTTGCATCTACATAAATGAAACTAGGCTTGAATACACTGTTTTTTCCACCAGGCGTAAATCCTGAAGGGACATAAACTTTAGGTTCTTGGATTAAACAAATTTCATTTGATGAACTTGTATCAGTAAATCCATAAATGTTTCCACCACCTTCATAAGCCTCAATACGATAACAGAATCTTCCAGTAGTCTGGTATAATGATGATACATCATCCAGATATCCTTGCTGTCCAAATGGTAATACCGCGCATGGCGCAGGCTGCCAAGTATCATCAACTTTTCTAAACAAAGCATAATTGCTAACACCACCTGACCATTCTTCGTAATCGTTATATTTCAGATTGTTTGTCAGATTTTTTTCTGCTAAACCACTCAATAAAATTGTTCTTCCTAGATTACTGATTAGTACTTCATTTCCACATGAATCAACAGTTACGATTCTGTAGTAATAACTATACTGATTTGTTCTTGCAGTATAATCATAGAATGTTAAATCAGGTAAGCCTGAGTAAGTTTGGACTGCAACTGTTGAGAAAGGACCTGTTTTCTCAAATGCACGCTGTAGTTTATATTTACTTACATCTGGTTGATTAACGGTATCTACATAAGCAGTAACAATCACTCTTCTTAAATCAACAACTGTTGCTTTACGTAAGTAGCCAAATGTAGGTAATACTAAAAGGTTTGCAGTATCACTTGCTTGTGTTGAAATAGCTGTTTTTGTATTATCATTTCCAACCGCTTGAATATAATAGTTATAAATTGATCCGTTAGTCAATGTATTGTGACTATATGTAATGTTAGTTGAAGGAACCGTGCCCAATAAAGTAATTGGACCACCATTTTCACTCACATAAACATTGTAACCAGCAACTCCGCCTGGCATATTGATAAAAGGATTCCATTGTAAATCGATAGCGTATTTACAAACATCTAATTTGGCTTTCAAGAACATTGTGTTCTGAGAAAGTCCAATACTACTACGGTTACCACAACTATCATATGCTGCAATGCTATATAACTGAGGCGCATTTTGTACACTAGGATCCACGAATGAGAAACTTGTAACGTTAGCACCTGTGACAGCTCCAATTGAATCCCAACTTGCACCGTTGAAATGATATAATATATAACCTTCAACATCTCCTGAAATGCTTGGAATCCAACTCATATTAACTGTTGTTCCAGTAGGAGCATTTAAACTAACGGTATCCATAACCGAAACATTCGGTTTAGTAATATCTTTAAATAAATCTCCATCAATCGAAGAGATAGATGTACATCCTGATTGATCACCCGTGCTTACATAATAATTGATGATTGCCGAGCAAACATTGATAGTATCAGACCAGTCATAATCTGGAGCTGTTGTAGTTCCAATTTTCGACCATGTTCCTGTTGGATATTCTTTATAAACATCGTAAGTCAATGTAGCTGTTGCTAACTCTGGATCATGTAACGGGTTCCAACGGATAATTGCTACACCGTTGTTATTTATAACATTTACTCGAATAGTTCTTAATGTATCTGTTACTGGTGATGTTTCTCCACCACATGCAGTTTGAGTTGTGATGTAATAGTATATGCTATTGTTTTGGGCATTTGCACCAACGTGCGTATACGTTAGGGTATTGTAATTATTGATAGTCTGAATTTTTGCAAATGGTCCGTTTGGATTAGCAGATGAATAAATCTGATAATTTCCAAAACGCATTCCCGTATCTACTGGTGCTATCCACGTTAATGTAACATCACCGCTAGGTAAAACAGATGCACATCGTAATTCCGGCGATTTAGGTACAGTGTGATCAACAAATGTTTCTCCATCATAGTTCGACATAGAAGTACATAATGCATCTTGAATACTTACTCTATAATTTACCGAATCAATACATAATGTTAATGGCTCTGTGAAAGTTGTTGCTGTTACATTACCTGCAACCGTCCAATTACCACTTCCTGCAGGTTGCTCTCTTTCTACTTTATAGTTGTTATTTGTACTTGGTAACAATGGAGTAGAAGGAGCATTCCAATTTAATGTGGCAGTTGTAGTGTTAGCACCTGTTACTTTTAGATAAATCGAACTGATCGTATTTCCTAATGTTCCATTGTCAACTTGTCCAGAACATCCTGCTTTTGTTACAAGGTAATAACTTACTGAACCATTGTACCCGTTTGCTGTGTTGTCTGTGTAAGTTGTTGTTGCATTGTTTTGAACTGAATCGATTAATGTAAATCCAGCTCCCGTACTTCTGTAGATATTATATTGATTATAGTTAACCCAAGATGATGGTGTTGGGTTTGCCCATGTTAATTGTGTTTGACCACCAGGAGAAACAACACTAACACAATGTAAAGCTGGATTATCAATTATATTCCCAATGTAAGTAAATAGGTTAGTATCAATGTTAGAAGTAGAAATACAACCGCTATTATCAGCTAATTTAATCTGATAGTGAATTGTTGTATCGCAATTAATGATTGGCTGACTATATACTAATTTATTGGTATCACCATATAATTGTAATGTGCCATTTGTATTATACGATGACCATACATCATACTGACCTGAGGTTGCTGTTCCAGGAATTGGATTCGCCAATGCTGTCCAGTTTAAGTTAGCAGTTCCTAATGCAGGTGTAGTAGTTAAGTAAATAGAACTCAACGATTGCGAATTAGCCGCACTATTCACTTGTCCAGTACAACCCGACTGCGTAAGCATATAGTAACTGTATGACTGATTATTTCCATTTGCTGTCGCATCAACATAGTTTACAGCTGCAAAGTTGGAAACGGAATCTAATTTCGTAAATCCAGCACCGTTATCTCTCCAGATCTCAAATTCATTAAAGTTGGTACTTGATCCCGCAGGAGGGATAAAGCTTAATTGAATTTGTCCGTTAGGCTGTACACTCAAACAAC
Source organism: uncultured Bacteroidota bacterium (assembly GCA_903847585.1). Taxonomy (GTDB): domain Bacteria; phylum Bacteroidota; class Bacteroidia; order AKYH767-A; family OLB10; genus CAINEC01. The sequence continues at coordinate 9,263 of CAINEC010000109.1, read as the reverse complement.
GTAAGTCAGGATTGTTGATTACATTTCCTAAGTAGGTATAAAGGTCGGTTTCAATATTAGATGTTGAAATACATCCGCTGTTATCAATTAATTTAATTTGATGTTGTAGGGTAGTATCGCAGTTGTTTATTGGCTGGCTATATACTAGCTTATTGGTATCACCATAAAGCTGTAAAGTTCCTGCTACATTATAAGATGACCAAACATCATATTGCCCAGTTGTTGCAGTTGCAGGAATTGGATTAGCTAATGCTGTCCAACTTAAGTTTGCAGTTCCTAATGCTGGAGTAGCTGTTAAATAAATAGAACTTAATGTTTGAGAGTTAGAAGCGCTATTTATTTGTCCAGTACAACCAGACTGTGTAAGCATATAATAGCTATAAGATTGATTGTTCCCATTTGCCGTTATATCTAAGTAGGTTGTTGCTGCGATGTTAGAAACGGAATCCAACTTCGTAAATCCAGCACCATTATCTCTCCAAATTTCAAACTCGTTAAAGTTTGCACTAGATCCAGTAGGAGGAATGAAACTTAGTTGAATTTGACCATTTGGTTGTACACTTAAACAACGTAAATCAGGATTGTTGATTACATTACCTAAATAAGTGTACAGGTTAGTGTCAATGTTTGAAGTTGAAACGCATCCGCTATTGTCAACTAATTTAATTTGATGACGGAGTGTGGTGTCACAATTATTAATTGGCTGACTATATACTAACTTATTAGTATCGCCATAAAGCTGTAATGTTCCAGTAGCATTGTACGATGACCAAACATCATATTGTCCTGTTGTTGCAGTTGCAGGAATTGGATTAGCTAATGCTGTCCAACTTAAGTTTGCAGTTCCTAATGCTGGAGTAGCTGTTAAATAAATAGAACTTAGCGTTTGTGAATTCGATAAACTATTTATCTGTCCTGTACAACCAGATTGTGATAGCATATAATAGCTATAGGATTGATTGTTACCATTAGCAGTTATATCTAAATAAGTAGTTGCTGCAAAGTTAGAAACGGAATCCAACTTCGTAAATCCAGCACCGTTATCTCTCCAAATTTCGAACTCGTTAAAGTTTGTACTTGCTCCTGCCGGAGGAATAAAGCTTAATTGAATTTGTCCATTCGGTTGCACACTAACACATCTTAAATCAGGATTCGCAATGATATTCCCTGTATAAGTATATAGGTTAGTGTCAATATTTGAAGTTGAAATACAACCACTATTATCAACTAATTTTATTTGATGACGAAGTGTAGTATCACAATTGTTAATCGGTTGTGTATATACTAATTTATTTGTGTCTCCATAAAGCTGTAATGTTCCAGTAGCATTGTACGATGACCAAACATCATATTGACCCGTTGTTGATGTTGCAGGTATAGGATTAGCTAGTGGACTCCAGCTTAAATTAGCATTACCTAGAGCTGGTGTTGCAATTAAATAAATAGAACTTAGCGTCTGAGAATTCGCTGCACTATTTACTTGTCCTGTACAACCTGATTGAGACAATAAATAATAGCTGTAAGATTGACTATTTCCATTAGCAGTAATATCTAAATAGGTGGTAGCAGCAAAATTGGAAACAGAATCTAATTTCGTAAATCCGGCACCATTATCTCTCCATATTTCAAACTCATTAAAGTTTGCACTTGAACCTGCTGGAGGAATAAAACTTAACTGAATTTGTCCGTTTGTTTGTACACTTACACATCGCAAATCTGGGTTTGTTACTACATTACCAAGGTAAGTAAATATGCCGTTCGCCGCCGAAGAGATGGAAGTACAAGGCGCGTTATCTGCAATTTCAATTGTGTACTCGTAAGGTACATTACACGTTGTGATATTATCTGTGTAGTTAAGATTACTTGTAGTTCCAATTTGTGTATAAGCTCCAACACCTGTTGATCTTCTTTTGATGATATAAGTTCCGCTTGATGAAGCTAGTAACGGATTGCTCATGGCATTCCAGTTAAGAATCGCACTGCCTAATGTTGCGCTGCTTACTGATAGGTAAATAGAAGCTAATGTATCTCCTGTACTACCGTTGTCTGCTAAACCAGAACATCCTGACAGGGTTTTTAAATAGTAATATTTAGAACCTGCATTTGCATTAGCACCAACGTGTAACCACGATGTTGTTGCATAACTGGTTACATTACCTACTAACGTATACGGACCAGCTAAGGCAGATGCGGAATAAATTTCATATTTAGCAAAGAAGTTGTCAGGGTCAGAAGGTGCAATCCATGTCAGTTGTACGTCGCCGTTAGGCTGAACCGCTAAACATCTAAGTTCTGGATTGTCAAGTATATCACCTACGGAGGTGAATTGCGCAGCAGAATCTGAAGATGTAGATATACATCCAGAAGCATCTGCAATTTCAACTTTATACTGTATAGTTGTATCACATAATGTGATAGTATCTCTAAATGTTAAAGCTGCAGTTGTCCCTCTTAAAACCCAAGGTAAGCTAGGCACGACTCTTCGATAAACTTTATATTGTCCACTGCTTGTAGCCGGTAATGGAACACGCAGTGCATTCCAAGATAAATCAGCAAAGCCAACGGTGGCATTATTAAGATTTAATTTAATTGATGATAATGTATCCGTTGTGGTTGGAGAGTCGAACGTTGTCGTAATATCACATCCTGCTTTTGTTGTGATGTAATAAAAGTGAGGTTGAGCATTACCTTGAGCACCAACATGGGTAAAAGTATTTGCCGCGTAGTTAGTAATCGTTCCAATCTGAGTATATGGACCTGCTTTGGCTAATGAATGATAAATCTTATAGGATTCAAATGCTCCTGCAGTATCAGGTGTTCCAACCCAACTTAATTGAATATCCTCATTTGGTAAAACACTTACACATCTTAATGACGGAGGATTAATTGTTGGAGCTGCAGCTGTTAATCGCGCTCCGTTAATGTTTGATCTCGAATCACAATTTCTTAAATCATTGTGAAGACGGATGTAGTAATTTATCGAATCATTACATACCGTTATTGGGTCTGTATAAGTCGTATTTGAGGTGGAATCAATTAGGTTGAAAATTCCAGAGCCTGCCGGTTGCTCCTTGTAAACATAGTAACGAGGATTCGAACCAATCGGATTATTTGGTGTTAATAGCGGATTCCACGAAAGACTTGCATTTGTTCCTACTTGAGAAACCTGCAAATACATGGTAGATAGCGTATCCGTTTCTGGTCTTGGTAATAAATCACAGCCCGACTTAGTTTCAAGGTAATATCTAACAGAACCAGCATTAGCATTAACATTATTATCTGTCCATGTTAAGTTGGTAGCAACACTATCGCTATCTACTAAGGCAAACGGACCAGCTCCTATTGCACGGTAGATAAAATGTTTTCTGAAGTACTTAACAGTATCTTGTACTCCTGTATCCGGTGGAATATCCCATGAAAGTGTCACTTTCCCACTTGGTTGCACATCAGCACAATACAATGTAGATGCTTTCATTTCTGGTGGAGCGAGTACGACAATGGAGAGCGTAAAGAAGTTTACCGCTGGTGAAGGACAGAAACTGTCAAACGCCTTTACTACGAAATTATAAGTGTTGGAAAGCCGGACGCACCCAACAGTTTTTGCTAGATGGTTACAATCCGTTACCCAGTTAAAATTGATGGTGTTATTAAATAGTCCAAACCCCGTGGGGACAGTTGTACCAACTCCCAAAACGTTGGTTAGATAAGCACAAGGTGGAAATGGACATCTACCTGTATTGGCGGCTTCGGAGGTGTCGACCTGTATACCTGTTACATCAAAAGAAACACTTTGTGGCGCGGATGCTGCTGAATTTCCTACGAATTCAAAGTCGGTTGCTTGAATAGTGGTAAAGATCGTATCACCAGCGTAAACAGTATCCACATACTGGTTAATTCCTCCTTGTTGGAACCCATAGGTAAAAATGATGGTGGTATCAACATCAGGAGGTGTATTCAAGCCGGTGGTTCCACTGGTATAAGCAACTGTTCTGTTGGCAATTAGCGTAATCTGAATTTCACGATATACTTCGGCAATTTTGATTCCGCATCGATAGGATGAAACTTTTGTTACTGTAACGAAGGAGCCTGTATTAAAAGATAAAAAAGATACAATTCCTGAATTTGGATCAAGCACCGCAGCTTGGTTATTCGCATTTTGTGGCGGGGTTGGACTTGGTAGTGGATTGTTATAAGCGTATCCGGCTGCAAAAGGATAATTGTTTCCTGGATATATCGTTCCATCTAACGGGCGACCCCATTCGTAAGCAAGAGAGTCACTTTCTTCGTCCACAGCATTAGCTGAATAAGTAGTAACATTACCAACCATAGTTGCTAATTGCGGCCTTTCTGCGAAACGTGGAGATGAATCGTAACAAGGATTCGTATTTGTAGCATTGTACGGATACATTACAGCTCTCAAGATAAAGTTACCTCCTCCGCTTGCTCCTAGGTTCGTAATACCTGTATTACGGCAACAATCCCAATAGTAAAAGTACCAACCAGTCGCAGGTGGTGTTCCGTTGATTGTAATCCATCCTGATTCATAAATACACTCCAAAACAGCGTTAAGCTGTCCGCCAGGAGTTACACAAGTTGGACAAGGAATTATTTGACCTGCGGTTCCAACTGGTGAAAGATCAAGTGTTGAAATTTGAGGACAGTTTATTCCACCGCCCCATCCTGGCGCATTGGTTGTCAATGATACAGATCCTGGCGCAGGAATACCATTACAATCTCTGTAAAGTTTAACGGTAAATTTAAAACGTCCTGCGTTTGGTCCTGATTTTTTACAAACCCATGTAACTTCACCCCCCATTAAGTGAGAGCCAAATGAATCCGCAGCACTAATGCATAGCAGGAGTAACAGAATACTCAGTAATTTTTTCATAGTAAATTTGGTACTATTGGTTTTGGTCAATTGCGTGTAGCCAAATTTACGGAAACAAGAATTAAAAAACAAATGAATTAAGGACCTACAACTACCTCGCTAAATGAGGCTTTTTCGAAGTGTTTTTTAGCGCAATTGCGTATCTCTTCTGCCGTTATACTTTTTAATCGACTAATGTAGTTCAGATAGTGTTCGGTTGTTAAGTTGTTTAAATGCAGTGTTTTGTGTCTGTCTGATAGAGCAAAAACGCCATCAATACTACGTTGGAAACTTCCAAACAGATAGTTTTTTACCAGAGTTAGCTCCTCTTCAGGAACAAGTTCGTTTTGTAGTCGCTCAACCTCAAAATAAATCTCTTTCAATGCATCATTCGCCACATTTGCCCCAACTTCGGTTGTGATGAAAAAGTAGCCATCGTTGATATCGGTTGCTAAACCAGATCCAATTCCATATGTAAATCCTTTATCTTCTCTGATATTCGACATCAGTCGCGATCCAAAGTAACCACCCAAAATGGTATTCAAAATGGTGAAGTCATAATAGTCCTTATGTTTACGATTAAACATTTTTTTACCAATTCTGATAGCCGCCTGAATACTATCTTTTTTATTAATATAAGTTGTTTTTGGATTTAATAATTTAATTTCAGAAGAAGTATTTGTATTTGAATGATTGAAATTCAACTCTTCAATTAGGTTTTTGATAGCTGATTCATGTTCTGATGAAAGTTTTCCTCCAACAAAAACAGCTCTTAATTTATTTCGGTAGTTGTTATGGTAAAATTCCAGCAATTTTTCTTTGCTTAGCATGTCAAAATCCTCCATCTTCGACATGATGCCAATTGGGTGATTGTCGCCATAAATAGTATTTAGAAAATTTCTTCTAGCTAAAAAATCTACCTTGTTAAGATTGATAGCAAGTCGTTGTTTTCCTTGCATTTTATAGGTTTCAATTTCTTCAGATGCAAAGGTCGGCTCAGTAAGAATTGTTTTTAAAACCGGTAAGGTTTGATGAATAAACTTTCCTGTAGTGTAGACTGATATGGTGGCGAATTCATTCCCTGCTTCAGTAACAAAATAAGCCCCGTATTGATCAAGCATTTCTGCTATTTCAGCTGATGAATAATTTCCACTTCCTTCCTCAATAAGTCGGTTACAAGTATTAGCAATGATCGGATGTGAACTATATACAGAGCCAGCTTCAAAAATCAGATCAATTTTAATTACCTCTTGTGTTCCTGAGTTGATGGTGATGTAGGGAGTGCCATTCTTTAATTGACTAGTTACAGCCTCTGGTATTAATAAACTATCTGGTATAGTTAAGTCTGGTGCGTTATTTCTGTTAAGCATGATGATTTGATAAATAGGTAAGTACGGAACAGTTTTCTTTTGTTAAAATACTGTTGGCAATATTTAAAATATCGGAAGATTTTATCGAATTATATATTGTTTCTTGCTGGTTGGCGATTTCAGCATCGCCTAGCATTTCATAGTATGCGAGATTCAACGCTTTATTAGCAATGCTCATTTCTGAAAATAAAAGGGTGGAGTAGGCCTTGTTTTTAATTTTATCTAGCTCTTTATCGGAAATGCCTTTTTTTAGTTCTTCAATCACTTCGAATACAGCTTCTTCAGCATCTGATGGATTAAGGCCATCACTTACTTTACCCTCTATCAGAATTAAACTTTCATCTAAATCGCCTAGCATATAAGCGCCAATATCAGTAAAAAGCTTTTTGTCTTTGACTAATTGTTGATAGAGTCTTGATGATTTTCCTCTCGATAAAACATCGCTTAGCAAATCGGTAGCGTAAAAATCTTTATCATAACGTGAGCAGCAATGAAACGCAAGGTATAATTGATCAGATGGGACATCCGCTTTTACCTCTAAACGACGCATCTCTGTTTGTTTGGGTTCTTTCGGAAGATTTCTTTCTGTTAAATTAACAGCAGGAATTGGCTCAAACCATTTTTTACAAAGTTCTTTAGCCGTTTCAACTGAGCAGTTTCCAGCGAGCGTTAAAATAGCATTGTTAGGAGCATACCATTTTTTAAAGAAGTTCTTTACATCTTGGAGTGTAGCATTTTCAATATGTGAAACTTCTTTACCTATTGTTGCCCATTGATAAGGATGTACTTTATAAGCCAATGGTCTTAGCTTTAACCATGCATCACCATAAGGCTGATTTAAATAACGCTGACGGAATTCTTCAACTACAACATTGCGTTGCACTTCTAAGCTTTTTTCTGTGAAGGCAAGGCTTAACATTCTATCAGACTCTAACCAGAATCCTGTTTCAAGATTAGCTGCAGGAATAGTTAAATAGTAATTAGTAAAATCGTTATTAGTAAATGCGTTGTTTTCTCCGCCTGCTTTCTGTAATGGCTCATCATAACTCGGAATGTTAATAGAGCCGCCAAACATCAAATGCTCGAATAAATGAGCAAAGCCAGTTTGTTCAGGATCTTCATCACGTGCCCCCACTTTATACAAAATATTCATAGCAACAAGAGGTGTACTTTTGTCTTCATGAACAATTACTGTCAAACCATTTGACAATTCAAATTTTTCAAAATTTATCATAGTTAATCGATAATTAATTCTTGTAATTTTTTCTTTTCATTTGTAAACTCATCCCACATTTCTTTAAGAATTATTCCTGCGGGTTTAATCTCTTTAAAATTTGCTGCTACCTGTCCAATTTCTAATTCACCTTCTATCATATCTCCCTCAAACATTCCTTTTTTAGCTCTGGCTCTTCCTAATATTTCTTTTAATTCTTCAGTGCTTGCTCCTCGCTGCGTAGCCTCATCAATTTTTTGATAAAATTCATTTTTGATTAATCGAACGGGTGTAAGACTTTTAAGTGCTAATGCAGTATCGCCTTCGTTCATAGATACAACCCTGTTTTTAAAAGCTTCGTTGGCAGAGGATTCTTCACTTGCCACGAACCTTGTTCCTACTTGTACTCCTTCAGCGCCTAATGCAAAGCATGCAAGCATAGCTCTTCCGTCTGCAATACCACCTGCAGCAATCAATGGTAATTTAACGGCATCACGTATAAGCGGTATCAAACAAAGTGTAGTTGTTTCTTCGCGACCATTATGTCCACCTGCTTCAAATCCTTCAGCAACTATTGCATCAACTCCTGCTGCTTCTGCTTTTAATGCAAACTTGGTATTGGCAATTACATGTACGACTTTAATTCCATGTGATTTTAAATGACTTGTCCATGTTGCGGGATTGCCAGCTGATGTAAATACAATCGGGACTTTTTCTTCAATGATAATCGCAATATGTTCATTGATGTTTGGATAAAGTAGCGGAAGGTTTACACCAAAATTGTTTTTTGTAGCGGCCTTACATTTTTGAATATGATCTCTCAATACATCGGGGTACATGGATCCTGCACCAATAATCCCTAATCCTCCTGCATTACTAACGGCTGCGGCTAAACGCCATCCACTACACCAGATCATTCCTGCCTGAATAATCGGATATTGAATATTGAATAATTCGGTAATTCTGTTTTTCATTTTAAAAGAATATTTCTAATGTTGCTTTTAATCTTGCTCCCATTTCACGAAGTAAAAACCATTTCGGTTCTCTATTCGGCCATCCTTCAGCTTCGTATCCAACTGCGTTGATATTCATTTGGTGAGCCATCCACAATGCTCTGCAAAGATGTGCTTTTTGACTTACAATTATAACAGAATCATATAAATAATTCCTATTAAACATTTTCAAGGAAGCATAGGTATCTTCACTTTTGGAGTCTAAAAATACTAAGGTGTCTTTAATTCCTTTAACTAACAACTCGTTTTTTAAATCGTTGGCTTCGTCGTAGTGATTTCCGTCTGCAATTCCACTAATGATTATTTTACATTCCGGAAATTTATTTCTTAAGGCAACCACTGCATCCACTCTTCCATTGAAAAAGTAATTAGGTCGTTTACCCGATCTATATTCTTTCCCAGCCCCTAATACTAAAACATATCGATTTTTTAGTAGCTCTTTATTTTCATTGACAATCATTTTATTTCCCACATAAGAAATCCACCAATAGTTCAATAATACAAGCGCAATTGGAAGAAGTAGAGTGGTGAAAATGATTTTTATAAATCGCATAAAACAAATGTATTGGTTGGTTCGAATAATTTACTGTTTCTCTTTCTACTTTTTTGAACAAAAAAACGACCACCAAACGTTAATAAAGAATGTTGTTTATGTATGGTTTGCATACTTGATTTTTATATTTTTATCCCTGATAAATGAAGATAATTATACCTGTTGCGGGAATTGGCAGTAAGCTACGTCCTCACACGCATACTCAACCGAAAGCATTGGTGCCCGTTGCAGGGAAGCCAATTTTGTC
>CAINEC010000108.1 GCA_903847585.1 uncultured Bacteroidota bacterium | reverse complement strand
GAGAAATTCCTAACGGAAGTTCAAGCATCACTGGAAACTTTACAATCAACGAAGCAAAAGACTTAGCAAATATTTTAAAGGCTGGTAAATTACCTGCTCCTGCAAGAATTGTTGAAGAAGCAGTTGTTGGTCCATCTTTAGGTAAGGAAGCAATTAACAATGGATTAATTTCATTTATCGTTGCATTATTAATTGTATTCGTATTCGTTTACTTCTATTATAGCACAGCTGGTTTAGTTGCTGATATCGCGCTTATCTGTAACATGTTCTTCATTATGGGTGTGTTGGCATCGTTAGGTGCAGTATTGACACTTCCTGGTATTGCTGGTATCGTCCTAATTATCGGACTTTCTGTCGATGCGAACGTCTTGATTTTCGAACGTATTCGTGAAGAGTTAAGAGCTGGTAAAGGATTACGCTTAGCGGTAACAGACGGTTACAAGCATGCGATGTCTTCTATCATTGACTCTAACTTCACAACGTTAATCTTAGGTATCATCCTTTATGCATTCGGTAGTGGACCAGTTCAAGGTTTCGCAACAACATTGATTATTGGTATCCTTTGTTCAATGTTCTCTGCAATCTTCATTACTCGTTTAATATTCGAAGGAATGTTAGATAAAGGTAAAGACATTAAATTCTGGAATGAATTCTCTAAAAATGCTTTCCAAAATATCAACTTACCATTCATTGAAAAGCGTAAAATTTATTACACTATCTCAGGTTTAGTTATCGCTGCTGGTATTGCCTCAATCGCTACCAAAGGATTTAACTTCGGTGTTGATTTCGATGGAGGTCGTACTTATGTAGTTCAGTTTGAAAAATCATTAACTACAGAAGAAATTAGAACTTCGTTAACTAAGAATTTAGGTGAGGCTCCAGATGTTAAGACTTTCGGTACTGATAATCGTTATAAAATCACAACTGATTATTTAATCAATGATGAAAATAATGCGGAAGCAGAAACAAAAGTAACAGCTGCATTATTTGAAGGAGTAAAAGGATTTTACCCAGCAGGATTAACTTTAGAAAAGTTCAAAGCTGATAATATCATCAACTCTCAAAAGGTAGGAGCAACAGTTGCGGATGATATTAAAACTTCTGCGGTATGGGCAATCTTATTTGCATGTGTATTAATGTTCATTTATATCTTATTGCGATTTAAGAAATGGCAGTATGGTTTAGGTGCAACAGCAGCCTTGTTCCATGACGTATTGATGATCTTATCTATCTATTCAATCTTCAACGGAATTCTTCCTTTCACTCTTGAAATTAATCAGGATTTCATCGCCGCATTGTTAACAGTAATGGGTTACTCAATGACAGATACAGTCGTGGTATTTGACCGTATTCGTGAATACGTTGGAATGCATCCAAACTTAAATCAGAAAGAGGTTATCAATAATGCATTGAACGCTACATTAAGTAGAACAATGAATACTTCATTAATTACATTCTTCGTATTATTGGCTATCTTCATTTTCGGTGGTGATGTAATCAGAGGATTCTCATTTGCCTTATTAGTAGGTATCGTTGTAGGAACATACTCTTCATTGTGTATCGCTTCTCCAATCGTTATCGACTTCGATAAAAAGAAAGACTAATAATTTAGTACATACAGAAAAGGGCGGTTTTTAAAACCGCCCTTTTTTATTTTGTATTCATTTGCTCATTAACTATGCGTATCCCTTCATCAATACTTCGGGGATGATAATCTAAATCACGTTCAGCCTTTGAAATTATAAATCCTGTTTTTAGTGGGCGCTTTGCAGGCTGGTTTAATTCAGCTGTACTAACGGGGTGGATATACTTTTTATCAAGCCTAAAATAATCGGCTACTTTGTATGCAATTTCAATAATAGAAATCACCTCTCTACCACTTACATGATATATACCCGTTGCTCTTCTCGTCGCAGCTTCATAACAAGCCAATGCTAAATCTTCTGCAAGCGTAGGTCCTCTAAACTGATCATTTATTACTCGTATATCTTTACCTTGTTCTAAGGAATTTTTTGTCCATAGAATAATATTTGATCGTTGTACATCGTCGGTAATTCCATAAACAATCATTGTCCTCAAAATTGAAAATGGATGTCCGCTTTCTGAGATTATTTTCTCTGCTTCTAATTTTGATTTCGCGTATATACTAAGCGGATTCGGAATATCTTCTTCCGTGTAAGGACCCGCTTCACCATCAAAAACAAAGTCAGTGCTGATATAGATTAAATGAGGATTATAATTCTTACATGCTTCAACAATATTGGATGTAGCAGTAATATTATTCAAGCGACATTGTTCAGGATTTAATTCGCACTCATCCACATTTGTCATGGCTGCAGTGTGAATAATACAATCAGGCCGATGTTTGTTTATTGTTGAAATGACATTCTCTCGATTCGTTAAATCAAGTGTTTCAAAAATATAACCATCCTTGTCATTAATTCTATTTTCGCCTCTGGCCGTTGCAATACACTCAATATTACTTTTAGTCTTAAGTAAGTAAACTAGCTTTTGCCCAAGCAATCCATTTGATCCTGTAATTAGAATTTTCATTTAAATTAAAATGCTTAACAGGTTATAAATTTGTTCTTGCGTTCCTAAAACGAAAACCTTTGAGTCGTGCTCCATTATTGTATCAGGATCAGGATTGATATTATAAATACCGTCTTTGTTTTTAAATCCGATAATGTTAGCACCACTTTTATTACGGACTTCCAATTCTCTTATCGACTTATTCTTGTATTGCTCTTTTAATTTTGAGCAGTGAATTTCTTCAAGTCGGATATTGATTGTACCTGTAATGTAATCCATAAATTCCAAAACATCTGGTCGAGTCACTAATGTAGCCATGTGTGTACCTCCAATTTTATCGGGCATGATTACATTGTCGGCTCCCGCTCTTCGTAGCTTTCCTTCAGATGTATCTTCAGATGCTCTACTAATAATTTTTAAATTCGGATTAAGCTCTCGAGCAGTTAACACTACGAATACATTCGCAGCGTCATTCGGTAGTGTTGTAATGATTGCTTGTGCTTTAGTAATTCCACTTTCAATTAAAATTTCATCGCGAGTGGCATCGCCTTCAATGAATAAAAACTCTCGTTGTTCTTTTAATTCATCAAGTGCACTCTGTCCATTTTCAATAACCACGAAACTTTGTCCGTGACTAGTTAGTTGATCGCATGCCTGCTTGCCATTACGCCCATAGCCACAAACAATTACATGGTTGCTCATTTTGTCTATCATCTTTGACGCTCTTTTGTTTTTGTAAAATTTTTGAAGCTCACCCTCTAATACATAGGTGGTTAGTGTAGATATTCCATATGCAAATACTCCAATAGAAATGATAATTAATATACAAACGAACCATCTCCCTGCTTCTGATAGTTCATGAGCAACACCAAGTCCAACAGTAGATAGAACAATGATCGTAGAATAAAACGCCTCCGAAAATGTATATCCTTCGATAATCATAAATCCCGCTAATCCAAAAATCAATGCAAATGAAATTAAAAGGAAAGCGATTTTTATATTCTTTAAAAAACGGTTGTGTTTTTTCTGCATTCAACAAATATAAAATCATTTATGCTTTTTAATTTAAAGTCAATCATTTTTTATTATCGTCTTTTTCACATTATTATATTTTCATTACCGTTGAACCAATTTTACAATGAACGCATTTGTTTTTTGCGCAATAAGCATTGTTGAGTTCTATCAAGCCTTGTGTTTCTCCTGCGTCTGAAAATTCATAATTCGATTGTTTCCATATTGCCGTGTATTTGTTTTTCTCTGCCTTGATTTGGCAAAGCCATTCTATCGATTTGTCTTGAAGAATTTTACTTCCAATATGCTTACCGTATGAATAACAAAAAGGGATAACGGCATTTATAATTAAATTATTGATGGATTCAATTCCTAATTGTTTAGAATGGGCAATACTTGGTTTTTCAAAATGAAAATGTGTCGACCAGAATTCAGAAGCTTCAATTTCGAAAATTGATTGTAAGCTTACAAGGGTACTCGTATTTATACATCGTTTGAATATTCTTTTCTGTCGGTATAATAGCATGGCAAATTGTGCTATTCGAATAGTTGGAAAATTAGATGGACGAAGTTTTCCAAATTTCCATATGGCGGGATGTAAACTTTGTAATTTGTATTTATTCTGTTGGTGATTAAATTCTCTTTTAAGTTTTAATACATACGGACTCTCATCATTAGTTTGAAGTAAGCCTGCAACACCAAAAAGCAAGGACTCGATTTTTAATAGTTCGTTTGATTCTCTTTCGATGATAGTTAAAGGAATAGTTTCCGCAAGTAATTGTAAAGGCACAGCATTAACTTTAAATCCGAATGATTTTGCCAGTAAATGATAAAATGATTCATCCCAGTTATTTCTCGTTTGCTTTAGATGTTCGATGATAATTTTGTTTTTGCTTTCTAAACGTTCCTTTAAACAGGATGAAAGCATTTGCTGAATAATGGTTTTATCTAAACTTTCCAGGTAAGGCCTGCAAGGATATACCATTGAGCTCGACTGAAAGAATCGTTGGTATCTTGATAGACTTTCCTGATAAAACCTGTTTTGTAAGGCGATGGTGGGAATGGTACTTTTATCTTTTCGATGGACATTCATATCGTGAATTAATACCACATGTAAAATGACATTGTCGTAGTTGTGGTCGTCTTGGTGTTTGTGCCTATACCAATCGCTGCTTTTAATATGTATTTCAATATTGCCGGCCCACAAAATTTGATCAAGCTTTATCTGGCAATTAAAAAAATCAGGTCCAGCATGGTGATTATAATGTCCCTTATCAATTATTTGAATAGGTTGCCCATCTTCCGTTTTTAAGTCAGAAGTATTAAACAACTGTTCTTTCCATACAAAATGTAAAAAGTCCTCTTTCATAGTAGCTATTAAAGAGGACAAAACTATATTCGAGAAGTACGATTATTCGGTTATTAAGTATTTACAAACGTTTAATTTTTTCAGATTATAAACCGTTTTAAATCTGCATGTACAACTATTAAACAGAAGCAAATTCAAGATAGGGTTTCTGGTTAGGTATTTCACCAAAAATTTTGTTCAGACTATGAAAACGGTAGTCGAATATTTTCTTGAGTTGTGATTTAATAAAAACCTGGTTCATCATATCTCCAATAAATCCAAGTGGAATTTTGTAATGCACTACATCAAACATTTCAACGCCACCTTCGACTTCTCTTAATGAGTGTTTATGGTGCCACATAGTATACGGACCAAAACGTTGTTCATCAACGAAAAAATGGGGTGCATTCACATGCGTTATTTCTGTAACCCAACCCGTAGTAACAAACGGAACCGGTTTTACTTTATAAGTAATAATCATCCCCGCAAACATTTTGTCTCCATCATTATAGCCTGAAGTAATGTCGAACCCCATATACGGAGGAGTGATTCTTTTCAAATTATCAGGGCTAGATAAAAATGCCCAAGCTTCTTCTAGCGTGCAAGGCAAGGTTTGTTTCGTGGTTAAAATATGCAAACTCATTTTTTTAGTTTTTTACAAGCATTGGAGCAGTAAATCACTTCGTCCCAGCATTTCTCCCATTTTTTTCTCCATGTAAATGGCCGATTACAAACTGTACAAAGCTTAGAAGGTAAATGCTCTTTTTTTACGCCTCTCATGAGTACTGAACAATACCAATCAAAAAATGTTTTGTTTTTAATTTTTAAAGTGGACTCAATTTGTTGTGGTTTATTCTATAATTTTGCCCAAACCCAATCATCACATGCCACATAGTGCCACTACCGCCAAATATATTTTTGTAACAGGTGGAGTTACATCCTCATTAGGTAAAGGAATCATTTCTGCTTCATTAGCTAAGTTGTTACAATCAAGAGGTTATCGCGTTACTATACAAAAGCTTGATCCTTACATTAATGTGGATCCAGGAACGTTGAATCCTTATGAGCATGGCGAATGTTTCGTAACTGATGATGGCGCTGAAACAGATTTGGATCTGGGTCATTATGAGCGTTTCTTAAACACGCCGACTTCTCAAGCTAATAATGTTACAACTGGAAAAATTTATCAAACGGTTATAAATCGCGAACGCGAAGGAGCTTATTTGGGTAAAACCGTTCAGGTTATTCCACATATTACAGATGAGATTAAAAGACGAATTAAGCTTCTAGGTGAGACAGGGCAGTTCGATATTGTAATTACTGAAATTGGTGGAACGGTCGGTGATATTGAATCACTTCCATATATTGAATCGGTTCGTCAGTTAATATGGGAAATCGGATCTTCTAATGCAGTAGTAATTCACTTAACGCTATTACCTTATTTATCGACCACTGGTGAATTAAAAACGAAACCTACTCAACATTCGGTGAAAATGCTTTTAGAGTATGGTATTCAGCCTGATATTTTAGTTTGCAGAACAGAAAAGCACATGAGTCACGATTTGCGTCGTAAAATTGCGTTGTTCTGTAATGTGAATGTAAATGCTGTAATTGAATCTGTTGATGCCTCTACCATTTATGAAGTTCCTCTTTTAATGATGAAAGAGCAACTTGATAAAGTAGTCATGAACAAACTAAAATTGCCTTCAAAGCACGAACCTGATATGCAGGCTTGGAAGGACTTCTTAGGCAAGTTAAAGAATCCAGTTCGTGAAATTAAAGTGGGCTTAATTGGTAAATACATCGAGTTAAAAGATGCTTATAAATCAATCGTTGAATCCTTTATTCATGCAGGTGTTGCTAATGAATGTAAAGTAGAATTAGTTTGGATTCACTCTGAGAAAATTGATAACGATAATGTTAAGCAGCAACTTAAAGGCTTAAACGCAATTTTAGTTGCACCAGGTTTTGGGGAGAGAGGGTTTGAAGGGAAAATTACTGCTATAAAATATGCCCGCGAAAACAATGTTCCTTTTCTGGGAATTTGCCTAGGGATGCAATGTGCTGTTGTTGAATTTGCACGAAATGTATTAGGGTTAAAAGGAGCCCATTCAACAGAGATGGATCCTAAAACAAAGAACCCTGTTATTGATATGATGGCCGATCAGAAAACCATCAAAGCAAAAGGTGGTACTATGCGATTAGGTGAGTATCCTTGCAACATTAGTAAAGGGACAAAAGCATTTAGTGCATACGGAAAAGTTAAGGTTGCAGAACGTCACCGACATAGATACGAGTTCAATAATGCCTATCTAAAGAGCTTCGAAGCTGCAGGAATGACTGCTTCGGGGATTAATCCAGATACAGGACTCGTTGAAATTGTGGAGGTTAAAAATCATCCTTGGTTTGTTGGAGTTCAATTCCATCCAGAATATAAGTCGACTGTTATTAAGCCACATCCTTTGTTTGTGAGATTTGTAAAGGCAGCATTAGAAAACTAAAATCCAATATACCTTCTTATTTAAGGTAGTAGGTCAGTTTCCTTTGTATATTTGCGCCTCAATATTGAAATTTCATGGATCGTAATTCACTTCTTGGGCTGGTACTTATCGGAGCTATTTTAATTGGCTATTCGTATTTAACAACTCCAACGGCGGAACAATTTGCAGCTCAACAAAAAACGCAAGATAGTATAGCATTAGTTGAAAAGAATAAAAAAACAATTGTTGATACTAAGCGTGCAGAAATAAAAGTAGCCGACACTAATTCGGTTGTTGCTGATACATTAATTGATTCATTAGTTACTCAAGAATTATCAAACAAATATGGCGTTTTTGCTAGTGCAGCAACAGCGGATACTTCTGTTTATACTTTAGAGAATAAATTAATTAAAGTTAATATTTCATCTAAAGGTGGTAAAGTAAAATCAGTACAATTAAAAAACTATAAAAACTGGGAAGGTAAGCCAGTTACCTTGTTTGAAGGCGATTCTTCAGAGATGGCTTTGAATTTTTTTGCTAACAATCGAAGTATTTCTACTAAAGACTTATTCTTTGCCGGTATCAAATCCAACAATACAATCGCAATGCGATTATACGCGGGCTCTCAGGATAAATACATTGAGTTTCTTTATTCGCTGAAAGAAGATGATTATAAACTTGGTTATAAAGTCAACTTTGTTGGATTGAATGATATAATCGCACGTAATACTAATTATGTAGAATTGTCGTGGAAGCAATTGTTAAAGAATCAGGAGAAGGATATGAGTATGGAGAGAGCTAATTCTACAATTTACTTCATGTTTACTGATAACGAAGTTGATTACCTAACGGAGACTAGTGACGAATCAAAAGATTTAACAACAAAGGTGAAATGGGTTGCAATGAAGCAGCATTTCTTTACACAAGTTTTAATTGCTGATAACGAATTTGAAAAGCCAACACATATAGAAACAAAAAATGGAGTAGAAGGTGATTCATTTGTGAAATCAACTAAAGCATCATTCACACTTCCATATTCACATAATGCGCAAGAGTCGTTTGGAATGCATTTTTACTTTGGGCCAAATCACTATCAAATATTAAAATCTCAAGGACATAATCTTGAAAAACAAATTCCGTTAGGTTGGGGTATTTTTGGATGGGTAAACCGTTTTATTGTAATTCCAATTTTCAATTTCTTAAATGGATTTAATTGGAGTTACGGTATTATCATTTTGATTCTAACAATTGCAATTAAACTTTTATTGTTGCCATTAACTTTCAAGGCTTATCTATCACAAGCAAAAATGAAAGTGTTGAAGCCAGAGGTGGATGAAATTCAAGGTAAGTTTAAAGAGGAGCCAATGAAGTTGCAACAAGAAATGATGGCGCTTTATCGGAAGGCTGGTGTAAGTCCACTTGGCGGGTGTTTGCCAATGTTACTTCAAATGCCAATTCTAATTGCGATGTTCCGATTTTTCCCGCAATCAATAGAGTTGCGTCAGCAAAGTTTTTTGTGGGCTACCGATTTAAGTACATACGACTCAATTCTTGATTTATCATTTACAATTCCATTCTATGGTGATCACGTTTCATTATTTACTTTATTAATGACGGTTTCTACATTATTGATTACAAAAGTGAATAGTAGTAGTCAAATGACTAATCCTCAGATGAAATGGATGATGTATTTGATGCCAATTGTATTCTTAGGGGTTTTCAATAGTTATTCGGCTGGATTAAGCTACTATTATTTCCTTGCTAATATGATCAGTATTGGTCAGCAGTATTTATTCAGATCTTTTGTGAATGAAGATGAAATCCATCGTAAGATTCAAGAGAATAAAAAGAAGCCTACTAAAAAATCTAAGTTTCAACAGCGTTTAGAAAAGATGGCTAAGGATAGAGGCATGCAGTTGCCAAAGTAATACTTATGATACGTAATGCTGTTTTTCTTGTAATTGTTTTCTTTCTCGGATGTAACTCTTCAAAGCAAATCAATTCGTCACCTCAATTACTTTTTTCAATCGAGAAAGGTCCTTGTTTTGGCGCTTGTCCAGAATATAAATTGGAGGTGTTTAACAACGGAGATGCTCATCTGACAGGAATTCGGAATGTAGCTCAAGTGGGAGAGTTTAAAACGCATATACCAGATTCTCTACTTAGTGAAATGAAAAAATCAATTGGTGCAATGGATATTGCTTCCTTAGATACCAATTATGTAAATAAATACCTGACTGATTTCCCTGCTATCGATTTATATTTCGATTTAAAATCCCGTAGAAAGCACATTCATATCTTTCACGAACAGCCACCAAAGGAAATAGATGACCTCCTTCGCCGAATTGAAGGATTCGAAAATGCCATTAATTGGAAAAATACCAACTAATATCAGTTTCTCTTCCTTTGCACAATAAAGGCAATTCCTTAAATTTGTATTCTAAATAAAAGTAAATATGTCAACTGATTTCTTACCTCTTAATGGAACCGATCACATCGAATTTTATGTTGGAAACGCCAAACAAGCTGCCTATTATTATCAGCATGCATTTGGATTCGAACTAGTCGCCTATGCAGGTCCAGAAACTGGTATTCGCGATAGAGCATCATATGTTTTGCAACAAGGTAAAGTGCGCTTTGTATTAACCACTGCATTACAACCTGATCATGAAATTACACGTCACGTAGCACAGCATGGTGATGGTGTTAAAGTATTAGCGCTTTGGGTTGATGATGCTGAAAAATCATATTATGAAACGATGTCTCGTGGTGCTAAATCACATACTGAGCCTCATACTATTTCTGATGATAATGGTGAAGTAAAGATTTCAGCAATCCATACTTATGGTGATACGATTCACAAGTTTATTGAGCGTAAAAATTACAACGGACCATTTTTACCAGGATATAAAGTAGCAAAGTCGAACTTTAAAACAAAGCCAGTAGGATTCGAAGTAGTTGATCATTGTGTAGGGAATGTGGAGTTAGGTAAAATGAACGAGTGGGTGAAGTTTTACGAAGATGTAATGGGATTCAAAATGATTATCACATTCGATGATAAAGATATTTCTACAGAATATTCTGCATTGATGAGTAAGGTAGTTTCTAACGGTAACGGATTTGTTAAATTCCCAATTAACGAGCCTGCAGAAGGAAAGAAAAAATCACAGATTGATGAATACCTGGAGTTTTATCATGGAGCAGGAGTTCAGCACATGGCTATTTTAACGAATGATATCATCGATACAGTAACTGAATTAAAGGAAAGAGGAGTGGAGTTTTTAACTGTTCCTTCAACTTACTATACTGATTTGTTGGATCGCGTTGGAAAAATCGACGAAGATTTAGAAACTTTATCTAAGCTAGGTATCTTGGTGGATCGCGATGATGAAGGTTACTTACTTCAATTATTTACAAAGCCTGTGGAGGATCGTCCAACAGTGTTTTTTGAAATTATCCAACGTAAAGGCGCTAAATCCTTTGGTAAAGGAAATTTCAAGGCTCTTTTCGAAGCAATTGAAAGAGAGCAAGCCCTTAGAGGTAACTTGTAATTGATTAAAAATTAACGATAAAGCCAGTCATTTTGACTGGCTTTTTTTATTTAGACCAATTGAAACCTAATGGCAATTTGGTAGTATAAGGGCGAAGCATTTTTAAAATAAAATTATTGTATTATGAGTCGCTCAATAAAAATCCGCCAACAATTAAAGCAAAAAACAAGCTTGAAAATGGCCATTGTTGCCGCATCAGCATCCATCACTGGATTAGTGGTATTGCTGATTGTTGTGTTTAATATGTCGCAAAACGAAGAAGGCCATGCAGCTCAATCGGCTATGACATTCAAAACAGCTGAAACATTTCAAGAAACTAGCTCCATTTTACGAGGTAGCTCCAATCAAAAGGTAATCAAGGTAATTGTTGAAACCGTTGGTGCAGGTAAAGCGGTTAAGATGGCAGCAATGAAATTCTCTGCTAAGGGAACTACTCTTCCAGTTGAACAAAATATTGAAAATGCAAGATTGTGGTTTACTGGTAACGACCCCAACTTCATTCCATCTCAACAAGTAGGTTTAACGATTTCAAAATTATCAGACCGACCGTTTGAAATTGTGACGAATCAAGATTTACTTACAGGGAAAAACTATTTCTGGTTAACTGTAGATGTTAAACCTGATGCTAATTATTCTGCTGCAGCAATTGATGCCACTTGCGAAGATTTTAGAATCGGTGCAATCTCTTACCAACCTTTAATTAGCGATCCATTAGGAAAAAGATTTATCGAAGCAAATATTCCATACTATTCTACAGGAAATTATTCTGTAAATAATGTCAATGCATGGAACAGTCGTCGCGATGGAAAAGGGGTTCCCCCAAAACAATTGCATGCATCACGTAACAGTTATTTTATTCAGGCAGGACATCGCATGATTTCAAGTACAGGCACATCTTTACAAACTTTAATTGTTGAGCGTGGAGGAGATTTGCGTATCACATCCCCACTTCGTTTAAATAACATGAGTGTTGCTTACGGTGGTGTATTAGAAAATGATATGCAGGAAAGTGGATTTCATTGTTTCAATTTTTTTAACTTAGAAAACGGAAGTAGTTATATACATAATACTACAGGTGATATTCCGGGCGCGACATGTAATTTCGAACCTAATTCAAATCAAACATTTTTTCAATTAGGCAAATTGAATATTGAAAATCCAATTGCCTGGGGTAATGTAAATCTTGATTTGCAAAACGATGGCCTTACAAATATTAAAGGAGCATTTAATCATGTGTTAGGAAATTTAGAAATTAGAAGAACAGGCGCTACTAGCGGTTTCTGCGCAGTTGAAGGAAGTGATAAAATGGATATCGATGGCTCTTTAATTATAACTGGAGGAGAGTTTAAAGGAGTAAAGTCTGCTTCGAATGATAAATTGATAATTAATATTGGAAAAAACCTTGTTATTAATGGAGGTTATTTCTCCGATACGGATGTATTAAATAATTCAGGCAGTACATGCATGAATGTATCTGGTGATGTAATGATGCTCGCAGGAACATTTAACATGACAAGAGGAACGGAGTCCATTTTAAAATTTGAAAAAGGGAAATCTTCTAAGTGGGTTCAAAAGCCTGAAACGAATGTGATTTTAGGTGATATATTAGTTACGAAAAATCATGAATTGCAAATCAAGTCTGAAACGATGGGCGATATTACAGCAGGTCATAAATTAACTGTTGAGCCTAATGCGTCAATTATGTGTGGCAGCGCAGTGATTTATGGAGAAGGTGAGTTTCATTTATCAGATCAAAGCATCATTGGCATTGGTCATCCACAAGGACTAGCTTCAAAAGGTCAGAAAGGAAATGTACGTACTGCTGAAAGATATTTTAGCTCTGGAGCAACATATGTTTATTATACGCAATCTCAACCCCAGGAAACCGGAGTATTCTCTACAACGCCCAACGATAAAACAGTTCGTTGCCTTGTTTTGAATAAAGAAAAACCGGGATTAGCATTAACGCTATCATCTGACCTTGTTGTGTCAGATAAAATCCAAATTCAAAAAGGTGATTTGAAAGAAGGAGATTACGATTTACAATTACCAACAGTATCAGCAAAAAACTAAATTATGAAGAACTTTATGTAGATGCCCTTTCTAAACGAGAGGGCATTTTTATTTCAATTAACATATTGCCGTTAATAAGACATTTAGCTAGTTGAATTTGCACTTGTACAATATTCTTACTTTGCAGTGTAATTGTATTATTGGTTAATTGAGAAATTATATGACGGTAAAGAATAAGTTGAAATCTAAACAGCAACAAATGCTGGAGCTTTTAGATCAGATTGCGGATACAGGAAAATCGCTTGGTATCATTCTTCAAAATACAGAAGATACAGAGATGGACGGACGCACAGTTGTGGTGAATGGAAAGCGTATGGTGAATTATACTTCATGCAGCTATTTAGGTTTAGAGTTAGATAAACGATTAATTAAAGGATCTGTAGATGCAACTACTCGCTACGGGACACAATTCGCTTCGTCTCGTTCATATCTTTCAATGACATTATATAGCGATGTGGAAAGAATGCTTTCTGAAATTTTTAAAATGCCAGTGGCGCTTTCTCAAACAACTTCACTCGGACATATTTCAAATATTCCAATTCTTGTTGGCGATAATGATGCGGTAGTAATGGACATCAGCGTACACGCAACAGTGCAAGAAGCTGTTATGCTATTACACGAAAGAAAAATCACGATTGATCGTGTGCGTCATAATCGAATGGATTTGTTAGAAGAGAAAATTATTGAACTCTCTAAGACACACGAAAAAATATGGTACATGGCCGATGGAGTTTATTCCATGTTTGGTGATGCAGCTCCATTAGACGAATTGAAAAATCTATTAGATAAGTACGAGCAATTTTACTTGTATATTGATGATGCACATGGTATGAGCTGGTCGGGTGAAAATGGCGCAGGCTATGTGTTTTCCAAATTGAGTTACCATCCTAAAATGTATTTCACTACATCGTTAGCAAAAGGTTTTGGTGCTTCGGGTGGTGTACTTGCATTCCCTGAAAAAACAAATTATCATCGTGTTCATGACTACGGTCGTACATTTATATTCTCTACTCAGTTAGCACCTCCAATTCTTGGAGCTATTAAGGCATCAGCTGAATTACATTTATCTAATGATATTGTGAAAATGCAAGATGAGTTAAAAGAGAAAATCGACTATTTTAATGAAACTGCAAAAGCATTAAATGTTCCTTTGCATTCTGAAACAGCAACACCTGTTCGCTTTATTGCTCTAGGGAAACCGCAAGTGGGATATAACTTAGTAACTCGATTAATGAACAGCGGATTGTATACAAGCCTTTGTGTTTATCCAAGTGTATCATACAACAATACAGGAATTCGTATCGCTATTACGCGCCATCTTACGAAAGATGATATTTACAATTTGTTAAATACCATCGCTCAACTTTTACCAGAAGTACTTGCTGAGTGTGGCTCAAGCTATAAAGAAATCAATCGCTTTTTTAAGCTAACCGAGAATTAATTGGCAGATGCCGGAAACTCACAAAGCTTCCAATACTCTGTAATTAATTTAAACGTCCCTTCAAATTCAGATAAGTCCACCGGCTTAAGAATATAACCTGCTACATTATGCTCATATGAATCTTTAATATCTGATTCATCGCTGGAAGTAGTTACCATAAAAACAGATAAGTGTTTAAGATCAGGATTATTTCTGATTTCTTTTAAAAACTCAATGCCGTTCATTTTAGGCATATTAATATCTAACAATACAATCTGAGGAAAAGGTTGTAATCGATCCTCTCCATTGCTTCCTATAAGCTTATTTAAGGCATCTTCTCCATCAAAGGCATGATGTAATGAACCAACAATATCAGTTTTCTTTAAAACGCGCTCAACAACCATTTTATCTACTGAATCATCCTCGATGTGGAGTAAATGGAATTTTTTATCTGCCATAATATTGTTTTTTTCAAAAGTAACATATTACTTTCACAATCGTAAAACGCAAACTTTAGAAGTTATCAGCTATCTAAAGTTAAAATGTTAAGGTAATTATGAATCTACAAAACCTTGTACAAGACAAGTTTTATCGCGCAATTCCTGAAGATCAGCTCATCAAGAAGCAACGATATAATTTGTTTAGGGCGACATCTATAGTTGGGGCAATTTCCTGCTTTATTTTTATTCTTCAGAGTTTAACTGTCTATTCTTTAGCTCATCCAGTTGTGTATTTAACATTAACAATGGGGGCTATTTTTATTGCCAATATGGTCTTGTTGCCTTATCACAAAAGGGCGAAAATCGCCTACTTGATTTTAAGTATCACATCGACATTTATTATCCATCTCAATATGTATCCAGCAGGGGGTATTAAAGCTTCTGCTGCGCTTTATTTTGCTCCTATTATCTTGATGATTTTTATGTTGCTGGGAAATAGATTTGGACAAATATTTTTTGCTATCGTAGTACTTAATGCAGCTTATTTTTACTTTATATCTGAATATACAAGTATCACTTCTTATGATTTGATAGGTGATACATCACATTATATCAATGTTGATTTTCTAGTAACAAGTGTATTTGCATTTTTGATTCTAGGTGTACAAATGAGTTATTTGGAGTCCGGTAAAAATGAAGTCATCGAACGTATTACTCAGCAAACAGAAGAATTAAAATTAAAAAATAAAGAGCTGAACAAACTTTCCATCGTAGCTAGTAAAGCCGATAATAGTATCATCATTACAGATAAAAAAGGAAATATTACCTGGGTCAATGATGGATTTATTCGCTTGTCTAATTTTAATTTAGAGGATGTAATAGGAAAAAATGTGCTATTGTTTTTAGCAGGAAAAAATACAGATGAGAATTCATTGAAAGAAATAAATGCTGCTATTGAAGAATCAATTTCGTTCTCGGGTGAACTTCTTCGTTATAAAAAGAATGGCAAATCATTTTGGTCGCAGATAACAATGACTCCTATTGAAGAGGATGAAACAAATGCTAAGCAGTTTATCTTTATCGAAAGTGATATCACACCTCGAAAAATTGCTGAAGAAAAAATGATTCAGTACAATAATAGTCTTGAAAAGTCAATCAAAGAACTTGATAAATTCGCTTATGTTGTTTCTCATGACTTAAAAGCACCATTGCGTGCAATTGGGAATTTGACTGGCTGGATTGAAGAAGATATGGGAGATAATTTGCCTGATTCTATCAAGCCTCATTTTGATGTGATAAAAGGTCGAGTAGTTAGAATGGAAGGGCTAATCGATGGTATTTTAGAATATACTAAACTCACTAAGAAAGAAGGAGAGTTGACAATAGTAGATACAAATGGATTAATAAAAGACTCATTTGATTTAGTAGGGTCTTCTGAAAATATTATCCTTCATTTGAATGATGATTTTCCTCTTTTGAAAACAGAAAAAATAAAACTCGAACAAATCTTTATGAACTTATTTAATAATGCTATTAAATACAACGATAAAGAAGATAAACAAGTTTGGGTAGGATGTAAAGATCTCGGTGATTCTTTTGAGTTTTATGTGAAAGATAATGGACCAGGTATTGAAGAAAAATACCATGATAAAATCTTTGTAATTTTTCAAACATTAAATGCCCGTGATCAGGTTGAAGCACGAGGTATTGGATTAGCAATCGTTAAAAATATTATCGATGAGGCTGGAGGAAATATCTGGGTGACTTCTCAAAAAGGATTAGGTGCAACCTTCCATTTTACATGGCCAAAGCAAAAAAGAAGGGTAGAGCAAAAGCTCATGATCGACGATTATGATCATGCATGAAACATTCTAACTGATCATTCGTAGCAAGGAGAAAATAAAAGCTATGGCAAATTCATCTTCTTTCTCCGTTTATCAGCAATTGCAAGCGCACATTCGTTTAATCAAGGAGTTGTTAAATGAAATTGATCCTTCTCAACGTGCTATTTTTATAAATGAACTATATGCAGGATTTCTTGATAAATCTGCTCCAGTTAAATCGCATCAAGAGTATAATGCCATAAGAAGTAATGTGCTTTCTAGAGATAAAACAGCTCTTTCATCAGAGCAACAAAATCTTATTTCGAAATTGTCCGATGCAACTAATAAAATGTATGCATTGATGAAATCAAATTCAAAGTGATTTCAATAATTCTAAAAACAAATCCATTCCTTTTCGCGCTTCATCCGTAAGTTGATATTGGATATACTTTGTTAAGTAATCCCTGCCTGAAATATCACTTTCTGTTTTAATACTATCGCAATAACTATCTATTTCTAATAGACTGCTTTTAAATGAATTATTTAGAAATTTAACTAAGTCATTGTCGATTTTTTTATTGGCCACCCAACACGCAAAAACAAAAGGTAATCCCGTATGATTTTTCCAGTGTTCTGAAAGGTCGTAAACGTACTTGTATTGATGATAGTTTTTCAAAGCGCGATCTCCAATGATTACGATTGCTTCATTTTGTTTTGGTTGTAAGAAGTCGGAACCTTCCTCTTTCCAGCTCACTACTTTTTTCCAATAATCACGCATCAGAATTTTTGCAAGTGCAACTGATGTTCTCGATTGATTGTCTTGGTAAATAGTTTCAATTTCTTCTATCGGACAATTACTCACTAATAATACCGATGCAACTTTCCCGTTGCCTGCAATGCAATAGTCAGAAATGATTTCTGCATTGGGAACTTTGTGAATCATCGCAATTGGAATTAATCCAATATCAACACTACCATCAATTAATTTTGAAGCACATTCAGAAGGAATGTCTTTACTTACAATAAGCTCATTGTTTGGATTCTTCTCCAATCCATTTACAAAAGGAATTGAATTGAGATAGGAAACAACAGAAATTTTCACTTTATCTTTCTCCACAATTTTAATGAAGTATTTTAAATACTAGTTCTCTAAGCAAGTCGCCGTCGGATGTACTTGTATTGTTAAACCCTTTCGATTTCAGATCATATTCTCTAAGTAAACTTATGATCGTAGCTGTTTTATTAATGGAATAATTTCTTGCAGCATTTTCATACTCTCGTACAAAGTAGGGGTTGACTTTTAATTTCGATGCAACATTTCCTTGTGATCTATCAGCTAGTGTGTGATATAGCATGACTTTAGAGAAATAAGAAAACAAATTATAAATTGTCAAAACAAAAGGATTGCTTTTAGGATTCGCTCTGAAGTAATTTACTATTTGTGTTGATTTAATTACATCTTTTCTTCCAAGTGCATTTTGCAATTCAAAAATATTGAAGTCCTTACTGATGCCAATGTTTTTCTCGATATGAGAAGCATCTATTGTTGTTCCTTCACTCAGTGTAATAGTTAATTTGTCAATTTCATTAACCACTTTTGATAAATCATTCCCGAGATAATCCGCCATTAGTTTTGCAGCAGCAGGAGCAATTTTATACTTTCTTGATACAATATACTTTTCAATCCACTCCATTAACTTACTGTCTTGAATCTTCTTAGACTCGAAAACGACTCCTGACTTTTCAATCGCCTTGTACGATTTACTTCGCTTATCTAGTGTTTTGTATTTATAACAAAAAACTAAAATGGTGCTTGGTAATGGATTACTTAAATAATTAATAAAAGGATCAGCATCTTTTCCTTTGTCTGAATCATCATCATCCGATTTACCTCTTGAAAATGCTTTGAAATCCTGTGCTTCTTTTACAATGATTACCTGGTAATTTCCCATCATAGGAAATCCTTTAGCCAAGCCAGTTAATTGTATTTTGTCTATATCACGACCATAAACAATCGATTGATTAAACCCTTTCTCTGCTTCATCTAGAATCGTGTTTTCAATAAGGTCAGATAACTCATCAATATAATAAGGCTCTTCGCCTTGCAATAAATAAACTGGACTATATTTTTTAGCCTGAATATCTCTATAAATTTCATCAAAACTCTTTGCTGCCACTGGAAATTAATTTAGAAGCGTAAATGCTTAACCGTTAGTCCGTGATTGATTAACTCGTTCAATGAAGCAATACCAATCTTTAAATGCTCTTCTACAAATTGCTGCGTAACGATATTGTCGCTTGAAGAAGTTTTTATTCCCTCAGGAATCATTGGTTGATCTGAGACCAATAGTAGCGCTCCAGAAGGAATTTGATTTGAAAATCCAACGGTGAAAATGGTTGCTGTCTCCATATCAATTGCCATCGATCGTGTTGTTTCCAGATACTTCTTAAATTCTTCATCATGCTCCCAAACTCGTCTGTTGGTAGTGTATACTGTACCTGTCCAATAATCTCTATCAAAATTCCTGATGGTTGTTGAAACCGCTTTCTGAAGACTAAAAGCAGGTAGAGCAGGTACTTCAGCAGGAAAATAATCGTTGGAAGTT
>CAINEC010000107.1 GCA_903847585.1 uncultured Bacteroidota bacterium | reverse complement strand
TTTACCATACAACTTATATCCCGCAGGAACTTTCACAAGATTTCTGAAAGTATAATATCCTTGCCAGTTAAAATCCCAGTTATTAATTCGAATTAAAGGAATTGTATCCGTACCTTGATAAGCATAATTAATAATTTTCGTCGCTAGCTTATGCGAGTGCGGAAAGGTTGCGAACATACTTAACGGAGTAGGCAAGGTGGCAGCTCCAGCAGGGTAAACTGCAGTATAATTTATAACGGAGTTGGCTGGTATAGAAAGATTCCAATTTTGCAACGGAGTAGAAACATAAACAGGTCGAACACCAGTTGTACCTTGCGGATAAAAATAAATTCTGATTTTCGTACTATCCATTTGACCGAATGATCCAGCCGGATAATGCATTTGCAAAATAATTTTAGATCCTGCTTTTAGATTAATTCCCATTTTTAATTGTCCACTAGAGGGGAAAACAGTTGGTGCACTTCCAGGGGCATAACCACCAATAGTATAATTTCCTGTAGGACTAAAACAAGTACCGGACAAATCATTCGTAGTATTTCCAATTGTATCTACATTTACAATCACATGATGCACGATATCTTCATTACCAGGAACAATTTCGAAAGCTCTTATAATTCTGTTTTGTGTTAATCCGGTTGGAAGCGAAAAACAATTGTAGGCATCTGTACTAATCGCATTACTTGAAAAAGAACCGATGGATAATTCTAAATCGGGAGTTCCATATAACTGATATTGTGGATACGTAGGTGGTGTAGGAGCGAGCGTAGTATCTCCAGGTTGAAGTCCTTGATCAATCCAATCGAGTATAGCTTGCTTTTCAGTGGCAGTTATGATACGCTCGTGTGCGAATCGAGAATAGGTCGTATCAGGACTCCAAGGCGGCATTTTATTAATTGATAAAAAGGCATGGATATAATAAGCATTTTGTAAGACCTGTGTGTATCCTTCGAAAGAAGCTGCGTGCGTATTTGCATTATGACAAGAACCACAACGATTATAAATGATGCCTGCAACATCGCTGAAGACAGGTTGAGAGAATGCTAAGGAAGGTAATAGAATGAATAAACCGATGAATATTTTTTTGAAGTTCATGGGAAGAATGTTTTTGTAAAGGTAGGGGATTTTGGGAAAAAATTAAACTTTTTACAACTACAAGAAGTTGGCGATTTCGAAGAACTTGACTAGCAACCAAGCACAAACTTCGATAAAAGTACAAAGTCGTAAGCTATCGAAAATTTTTAACTACTGAATATCTGTAGATGCTCATTTAATCATTTCAATTTCTCTGCATTCGAGTTTTACCTTCGCTTGCACGTAATTGTGGTCAAGAAAATATTGAAGTATAGGAAATTCAACTTTTTCAATATTTGAAAAGTTTAAACGAAATTTTTTTGGTTTTCTTTTTGAAAAATTTGCTTCTATTCTATTAACTACTAAAATAAATACTAGTTTTTTGTTATGCTCCTTGAATTGTTCAAATAATATTTTCGAAGCTTTATAAAGCATCCTATCAATGTTACTTTTTGTAATAATTCCGCTTAAAAATTTGCATTGTATAAAAATGAGCTGATTATCCTTGCCGGCTATTAAATCAATACCATTATCAAAAAACCCATGTTCAAGACCGTTGTATGTTACATAAAAACCTTCACTCTCCAAGATTTGGCCAACATATTTTTCATAAACTAATCCCCAATCTTGAGGCTTTATTTTCTCATAAGGCAATACGAAAGCTCTTTCTGGAATTTCAATTTGTTTTTTAACTGCATTTATATGAATTTCTCCTGTTTTCAAATATTTTGCTAGCCCCATTGTAATTACAGTTTTAATGGTTATATTCTTAGAGCTTAGGCGGACTCTAGTGCACTAAACTATCAACCATAAATGATCAAGAATAGAAACACAAAGCTCCAATTTTACAGCTCAGTTTACCTGATGCAAAACCCGTATTAGCTACATTGCATTCCATTTCGATTTAAATTCTTTGATTGTTGATATGCTCAAATCTTTATGAATCATTCTATGACAATTTGAACAAAGTAAAGCTAGGTCTTCAAGTTTTGTTTCCTTATTAACTTGAAAGTTTGACAAGGGAATTAAATGATGACACTCGACATAACCTTTGCCCAATTTTCCGTAGATTTTTTCAAAGTTGAAACCGCAGGCTTCACATTTAAGCTCACCTTTGTCTTTTAAGACTTTTTTCTTCTTTGCTTCAATAATTTTCCTGTCACGCTCTCTTACTTTATGCAGTTTATACAATACTTGACCCTCCTTAACACTGTCTGTTTCGCTTGTTTCATCATTTTCAATTTTAGATACTTGGTTTGATAGTTCAGGATTGTCAATGGCTTGTTTTATTTCATTAGCAATTTGATGTAATCGTTTGAGGTCAGAACTAAACTCTTCAAACACTTCTCTGTCTAGTTTACTGTAAGCCTCCATTCCTTTCCCGCTGTAATTAGGGTCTAAGGCTTTGAAGTTGGAGAGTTTAAGCGTTACCCCATTAGGATTTCGAAAAGTCTGCTTGTCTGGTTTATAATCAAATATTGGCAGTCTATTCAAAAGTTCAGAAAGTGCAATTATTTTTGGATTTCCAGCGTCCATTGGACCTAAATCCTTATAAAAGTAAAGGTCTAATGCTAAAATTATTTCGTCTCTATGCCATTTAGGATTTCTCATATGTTATTCTTTGTATTGTAGCTAACGGTTGGTGTGTAGGCTATGTTGCCTTGTCTTGCGCCTGCGGCATGGCTATCGACCTTGCATGCTATTAGCAATAGCTACTTATCGGCCGTATAGAATGTAATTTGAATTTAAACCTTGCCTTTCAAATATATCTTTAACACTAGTTGCTGCACCTAAAGCTTTGTCTATTGTTGGGTCGTTTTGACTCCAAAATGGATGATTAAATAATCTATCAAAGAAAAGTTCAAATTTTTCCTTTTGATCATCAGTCATTTTAGGTCGGTAAAGATTTTTTATTTGATCCTTTATATCATATAGTTGGAATGTTGCATTAATCATTGGGTTTAGCATGGGGGCCCATGTAATTACAGAACCTTTTGTCCAAATTCGTCTTGCTTTTTGCTGTTCAGGCGTTAATTTTTTTTTACTGGGTGTCCAATTATTTAAGTACCCTTTTTCAACAATTATACTTGAAATTATTTCAAAATTATCACTTTCAGTATCTCTGAAATCACTAGGTGAATCAATTATAGACTCAGTCGGGGATAGAAATAAAAGATGTTTAAATATGCTCTTCTTCAACAAATCCTGCGAAAGAGGTAAAGTAGAATCTTTATTAGACTCGGCAGTGAATTTTTTTAAACTGGAAGTGTCGTGAGCATTTTTGATAATTGTTGCTTCAAACATTTTTGTTACTTCTGCTTTTGACTCATTTAAACTTAAGTATTCAAAAAACAATTTCTCGGAATGAGATTGACTTGGATTTGCATCAAGATACTCTTCCCATTTTAGGTTCCACATTTCATTCCATTTTTGAAATAGTGTGTTTGTGTAAAATTCCACTTGCTTTAACTTGGAATGCGCTTCTAAGTTAGTTTTAAGCAGCTTTTCGTAAACATCTTTTTCTAATGATTGATCATTGGGAGATAAATAAATCTTGACATCGATAAATGTTTGACCATTAAGTATTTGTGCTGCTAATTTGTGTTGACCATCAAAAAGTCGTATTTCATTATTAATTAGCCTTGCAATTGACGGTGCTAATTGAGGATAATTTTCAAGGTGCTTTTTAATCTGCCATAATCTTTTGAAATCTATGACCCTCGGCTGAAGACCTTGTTGATCATCATTCAAAATCCATTTGGTTGGAATCTGAGAATAGAAATACTTTATTGATAGTTTGTTATCAAAGTAAACCTTATTTTCTAATGATGTCTGTCCGTCTGTTAAAGTTAATATACCTGAATTCAAAGTGTGGCTTATAGACGTTGGTTGAATTCCTTTGTAGGAGAATATATCTTGAAGCTTTACTTTATTTCCTTTTTCTTCATATAGTCTTTTCAAAACGAAATAGTTTTTATATTCATCAAGGCCCATCGTGCCTTTTTCTCTGTTATATTTTTTCATAAAAACACGTTCATTCTGAACGTCAGTTGGCCCTCCTGCAACATACGGTACTATATGGTCGTATTCAAGTTCATCTGTATTGATATTAATTACTTCACCAGATATATAACATCTTAATATCCCATCAGTCCCCTTTTGAATATCTCTAACTTGTGATTTTTCACTTTCCGAAAGTTGTCTTTTTTTAGCCATTTATTTTCTATTTATGTGATTAATTTAGTTATTAATAACTTGTTTATATCCCCTATAAAACTTACTCATATTCTCAAATTTGAATGTATATTGTAGTTTCATTTCGTATATATTTCTCAATTAGTTAAATGTTATTTGCCCCCTAAAATACAAATTAATTGTATTTGGCAATCGATTTAAAATAATTGGCAATGACTTCCGTTAAGGGATTTATTCCGTTATCTTTGTATTTGCATTGGGGTCGACAGGAATCGACAGTATGTGCAATTGGTAAGTAAGCATGCAGGGCGTTGTTAGTGGTCCCTTAAAACGCAACTTCCGATCGTCTAAATGGCGAAACTTCTTACGCGCTTGCGGCTTAATTCTCCAAGA
>CAINEC010000106.1 GCA_903847585.1 uncultured Bacteroidota bacterium | reverse complement strand
TGGAACTAATTTATCCAACGGATAATTTTCTAAAACCGTTACTCCAGTTTTAGCAGGCGTTACGATTACTTCTTTTGTCCAATCAATTTTTAATTTATTCTGTTGCGCATCATGAAGTGAAATAAATTTATTCTGATTATTTGCATTTTCATGTTGTGTTCTAATTCGTGCATAATCATCTACAATTCCTTTCATGAACTGTTCCTTATTTTCATTTGACAATAACGAACCTAAAACAGGAACACTTCGCGAAGCATCATTCACATGCACAACTGGTCCGCTGTAATGCGGAGCAATTTTAACAGCAGTATGCACTTTCGAAGTAGTTGCACCACCAATCATCAATGGGATTTTCATTCCTGCACGTTCCATCTCTTTTGCAACATGCACCATTTCATCCAACGAAGGAGTAATTAATCCACTCAAGCCTATAGCATCTACATTATGTTCGATTGCAGCTGCTAGAATTTTATCGCAAGGAACCATCACACCAATATCAACCACATCATAATTATTACAAGCCATCACAACACCTACAATGTTTTTTCCGATGTCATGCACATCTCCTTTCACAGTAGCCATCAATATTTTTCCTGCCTTCGAACTAGCACTTGTTTTCTCTGCTTCAAGATACGGCAACAAATAAGCAACTGCCTTTTTCATAACACGAGCACTCTTCACCACTTGAGGCAAAAACATTTTCCCTTCTCCAAATAAATCACCAACTACATTCATCCCGTCCATTAAAGGGCCCTCAATAATATGTAATGCTTTGTCGTATTTAAGATGCGCTTCTTCCATATCGGCATCAATAAAATCAACAACCCCTTTTACCAATGAATATTTAATGCGCTCCTCTAAACTTTCATTTCTCCAAAGTACTTCACGTTCTACTTTTTTTCCTGCTCCTTTAATTTGCTCTGCATAGTTGATTAAGTTCTCCGTAGCATCTTCTGCTCTATCAAACAAAACATCTTCTACTCTTTGTAACAACTCTTTATCGATATCATCATACACTTGTAGCTGACCAGGATTTACAATACCCATATCCATTCCGTGCTTAATAGCATGAAAAAGAAACGCCGCATGAATTGCTTCACGAACGTGATCATTTCCACGGAAGGAAAAAGAAACATTACTTACTCCACCACTCACCTTTGCATATGGTAAATTCTTCTTTATCCATGCGGTAGCTTCGAAGAAATCAAGTGCATTTCTGCGATGTTCTTCCATTCCTGTAGCAACTGGAAAAATATTCGGATCGAAAATAATATCCTGAGGAGGGAACTTTACCTTATTAACTAAAATTCGATAGGCTCTTTCACAAATTTCTATTCTTCTTTGGTATGAATCTGCCTGACCAACTTCATCAAACGCCATAACTATAACGGCTGCGCCATAACGCAAAATTGTTTTCGCCTGATTGATGAATGCTTCTTCTCCTTCTTTTAATGAAATTGAATTAACAATGCTCTTCCCCTGAACACATTTCAATCCGGCTTCAATCACATGAAACTTAGAAGAGTCAATCATGATTGGAAGTTTTGAAATATCGGGCTCTGCTGCAATTAAGTTTAAAAACTTAACCATTGCTTTTTCAGAATCCAACATCCCTTCATCCATATTCACATCAATCGCTTGCGCTCCTCCATCTACTTGGTCACGTGCAATTGATAAAGCCTCCTCGTAATTTTCTTCTGCGATTAATCGGGCAAACTTACGACTACCAGTTACGTTAGTACGCTCACCTACGTTCATGAAATTACTTTCTGGACGTAACGTTACTGCTTCTAATCCGCTAAGGTGTAATAAATGATCTCTTTCAGGGCGCACACGAGGTTTAACTGTCGAGGCAATGCGTGCAATTTCTGCAATATGATCAGGTGTAGTACCACAACATCCACCTACAATATTTAAAAATCCGCTATTTAAAAAGTCGATTATTTGATGACCCATTGCATGAGGCGTTTCATCATAGCCACCAAATTGATTTGGTAAACCAGCATTCGGATAAGCCGAAATAAAGAATGGCGATTTATCAGAAAGTTCTTTGAGATAAGGACGCATTTCTTTTGCACCTAATGCACAATTCAATCCGATACTTAACAAATTAACATGAGAGAGCGAAGTTAAAAATGCTTCTACTGTTTGACCGCTTAACGTTCTTCCGCTTGCATCTGTAATCGTTCCGGATATCATCACAGGCAAGTCGACTCCTTGTTCCTCCTGCACTAATTGTATGGCATATAAAGCTGCCTTTGCATTTAGCGTATCAAAAATTGTTTCAATCAACAATAAGTCAACACCCCCTTCAATTAACCCTTTTACTTGTTCTGCATAGGCTTCCACCAACATATCAAAAGTTACTGCTCTGTAACCAGGATCATTTACATCTGGAGAAATAGAGGCAGTGCGATTTGTTGGTCCGATAGCACCTGCAACATACTTCGTATAATCATCACCGTTAGTAGCATAATATTCATCAACTGCTGCGCGAGCCAATTTAGCTGCTTCTACATTTAGCTCATAAGAAAGCGACTCCATGTTATAATCAGCCATGGAAATCACCTGAGCGGAAAAGGTATTCGTTTCAATAATATCTGCTCCTGCGTTCAGGTATTCAAGATGAATTGCTTTAATAATATCGGGACGCGTTAGATTAAGCAACTCATTATTGCCTTTTACATCACTTGCCCAATTTGCGAATCGTTCGCCACGATAATCTTTCTCTTCCAGCTTATATCGCTGAATCATCGTACCCATTGCCCCATCAATAACAAGGACACGTTGTTTTAAATCACTTTCTATATTCTTACTCATTTTCATCAATGGTTATAAAATAAAAAATCTCTTCTGGATAGCCGGAAGAGATTTACCTATGTTTTATTTAGAAATCTTTCGGCAGTTATCTTTTTTCAAACTAATTGAATCAGGAATTGGCACCTTCTTTTGCAAGGGTTGCCAAGGCATCATAGGGCTCAGTCCCTCCACCTTTCTGGATAATTGCTTTTTTGAATTATTGTTATATAAGAACGTGCGACAAAGTTATAACAAATGATATCAAATAAAAAATAGCGTTAAAAACTTGAATATTCTTCCATTATCTGTGGTTTATGTCGTAGGCAATTTTACCTTTGTTCCCCCAATTATAAGAACAAAATGAAAAAACTACTCATCGTTTGTGTATTCACATTAATAAGTGTTATTGGCTTCTCACAAACTGCCAAACGTCCTCAAGCAATAGGAGGATTTATTGGATTAACTCAATACAATGGCGACTTAGGACAAGGATTCTTTGGCAAAGGCCAGGCATCTCACGCTCATATTGGCTTTAATTACAGTCATTATATCACTCCTAATGTCGACTTTATCTCGAATTTATCCTTTGGTTCGATTGGCTATAGAGAGTACTTGGGGAAAGGATTTAAAGCAAATCAACTTGCCTGGAATGCAGAAGTACGACTATATCTTTTAAATACAGATAAGAATGTATTATCTCCATTTGCGCATGGAGGAATTGGTCTTCAACAATTAAGTGGTAAGGAAGTGGTTGAGGGTACAGACTTTTGTTTCCCATTTGGGGCTGGAGTACGTTATCAAATAAACGAGTTATGGAATGTTTATTTATCAGAAACGGTTTTATATTCTGATCATGACAATCGTGATTTTTCTGTTCGTAACGACAATGATTCTTACCTGATGCATAGCATTGGAATTTCTAAAAACTTTGGTCTTTTAAAAGACAGCGACAAAGATGGCGTGCCTGATAAAGAAGATAAATGTCCGAAAACTCCGAAGGGAACTGCTGTAGATGCTGATGGTTGTCCGGTAGATCGTGATGGCGATGGTATTCTTGATGCAGTTGACAAATGTCCGGATGTAAAAGGAACAGC
>CAINEC010000105.1 GCA_903847585.1 uncultured Bacteroidota bacterium | reverse complement strand
TGTTACCATTACTTGTGTATCAGCATGGTAATCATCTGGGAATAAAGGACGAAGTGCGCGATCAATTAAACGAGAAATTAAGATCTCGTTATCATTTAAACGGCCTTCGCGACGGAAAAATCCACCAGGGAATCTTCCAGCAGAAGCGAACTTCTCTTGATAATCAACAGTTAATGGCATGAAATCCACACCTGGTTTTGCATCGGGACTAGATACGGCAGTAGCTAGTAACATACAATCACCCATTCTTAATACAATTGAACCATCGGCTTGCTTGGCAAGTTTACCGGTTTCAATACTAATTTCCCTTCCGTCCGCGAGTTTGAAGGTTTTTACGACAGCGTTTTGTGACATTTTTTGCAGCTTTTTTTTACAGCGTTTGACAGCTTTTGATTTATAATACTTATGAATTAAATCGGTGGTAATAAAACGAAAAAAGGCAAATTCAATTTGAATTGCCTCTTTTCATTTATTGTTGTGGCGACATCGCCTTATTTACGAATTCCTAATTCAGCGATAATAGCACGGTAGCGATTGATATCTGTTTTGTATAGATAATCAAGTAAACTACGACGCTTTCCAACTAAACGGATTAAGGCACGTTGAGTAGAGAAATCTTTCTTGCTCTTCTTTAAGTGTTCCGTTAAATGATTGATTCTTTGAGAAAACAATGCAATTTGTCCCTCTGCTGAACCTGTGTTGGTTTCGCTATTACCGTGTTTTTTGAAAATTTCTTTTTTTGCTTCTGAAGTTAATAACATGATTCTTCGTTGATTTTCTTTTATTTATAAGGACGGCAAATATAGGAAGCAAATTCAAAATAAACAATAATTCGAGCTGTATTTTTTATTGTGCACATATGGACATTTTTACCATTAAAGGCTTGATGTATTAACCGGTTAAAGTAAAACCGATTTTAATCTAAGAATAATTATATTGTATTGATAATTAGATTTTAAATGATTTATACTAATCTTTTACTTTAATTTATTTAGTTGAACTATCCAAAGAAATAGTCGCTTTGAATCTCCTTAATCTGCCAAACATCTAAACGAAGAATCATAAAAAATTTCATCTGAACCCAGCGAGGGGCCGACTTTGGATTCGTTTTTATCTGATAATCTACATACAAAATGGCCTGCTCTTCATCATAGATCTTTAAAGTCAGCCGATTGTTCTTTAAAATCAGGTTTCCGTGCTTCAATTTGAACCCAAGTTCAAGATTTTCCCATAATTCTAAACTTGAATGAACGCCGTTAATGACCAAGTTTTCACTTAATATCGGATAAAGCCTTCTCCATGGAGCTTCAAAAAAGATCTTGTTAAAGGCATTAATCGTATTAAATAAATAGTTTAGATTATCGGTTAATATATCTTCAAAATCAATTTCTTGTATATATCTTATTGACTTGAATTCTTTTACTTTAATTGATTCAATATGATCAGTTAAAAGTTTGTAATAGCAAATATCCTCGTATTGATAAAGGTGGTTCAGGCGTATTTTTAAGTTCCTAAGGCGCTTCTTTAATATCTCGAGATTTTCAAGATTTCTTTTAATACTTAAATCTTCATCAAAAAGTGGGGGATAGTCCAGGAATTCCAATAATGGAATAGTGCCTGCCTCTTTTATTTTCTCTTCCGATTTCTGTAAATACTTGGGATGGTAGCGATTAAACTGCCTGGATGCGTGGTTAAACTTAAGTTTTGAATCGGCTGATGGTTGCATACTTTCAGATTTAGAAAAACGAAAGTATGGTCAGACCTAGCGATTATTCGGTAACAAACGGATGTAAGTACTTATCGATGTCGTTTAGGATGTAAAATGTCCTTTTCTAAACGAGTGTTTTTTACACCCATTTTCTTTTTTCTTTTCACACAATTGTATTTGTGACTGCAAGCAGAAATGCCCACCAATAAAATGAAAATTAGATAAATTGCTCGTCTCATTGCGCTTTTAATGTCAACGAAACTGTGATATCTTTTAGTGTGCGAAATATCCTAAGATATGCGTCATTCGATCTTTAAGCTCTGTTCTTGGAACAATCATATCCAAAAAGCCGTGCTCTAATACGAATTCAGATGTTTGAAATCCCTTTGGCAAATCTTTACCAATTGTTTCTTTAACTACACGAGGACCTGCAAAGCCAATTAATGCTCCCGGCTCCGCAATGTTTAAGTCGCCAAGCATTGCAAAAGAGGCTGTTACTCCACCTGTTGTTGGATCAGTTAAAAAAGAGATATAGGGTAATTTAGCGTCTGATAATCGGGTAAGCTTAGCCGATGTTTTAGCCATTTGCATTAATGAAAGTGCAGCTTCCATCATACGTGCTCCACCAGATTTAGAAATCATTAAAAACGGTGTATTGTGTTCAATCGAATAATCAATTGCTCTGGCAATCTTTTCTCCCATCACTGAACCCATCGAACCGCCAATAAATTTAAAATCCATACAAGCAATTGTTAGTGGGTATCCACCACATTTACCTGAGGCTGTACGAACAGCATCTTTTAACCCCGTCTTTTTTTGGCTATCAACTAATCTGTCCGCATATTTTTTAGTATCAGAAAAGTTAAGCGGATCCGCTGATGTCATGTTAGCGTTGAACTCCACAAATTCGTTTTCATCAAACAAAATGGAGAAATACTCTTCAGATCCGATACGCTCGTGGTAGGCACATTTCAAGCATACCCACATATTGTTCTGATGTTCCTGTGAAGGTTGAATGTTCTTACATGAGGGACATTTATACCATAATCCTTCAGGCGTTTCTTTCTTTTCACTGGTAGAAGTAGTAATCCCTTCCTTAATTCGATTAAACCAACTCATTTTAGTAGTATTTGAGAGTTCTTATTAAGCAATAGTAATTTCATTTGTCAGGTATACATCCTGAATTGCATTTAGCATTTGAATTCCTTCGTTGAAAGGTTTTTGAAATGCCTTTCTTCCTGAAATCAAACCTTGTCCACCAGCACGTTTATTAATTACTGCTGTCGTCACTGCTTCAGCCATATCTGATGCAC
This sequence comes from uncultured Bacteroidota bacterium, assembly GCA_903847585.1. GTDB lineage: Bacteria > Bacteroidota > Bacteroidia > AKYH767-A > OLB10 > CAINEC01. The sequence continues at coordinate 4,167 of CAINEC010000105.1, read as the reverse complement.
CTTTACTTTCTCCACCTGAATTAATCAAGCCCATGCGACCCATATAGCAATTTGCTACCTGGTAACGAGCTAAATCGATTGGGTGGTCGGTAGTAAGTTCATCATAAACTTTCTTATGGGTCTTTCCAAAATTAACCGCTGTATATCCACCGTTATTTGTCGGAAGCTTCTGCTTGATAATATCAGCCTGAATAGTAACCCCTAAATGATTAGCTTGCCCTGTTAAATCCGCTGAAGTATGATAATCAACACCATCTTTCTTGAAAGCGTTGTTACGCGTATAACACCAAAGGATTGTCGCCATTCCTAGTTCGTGAGCACGCTCAAATGCCTGTGCAACTTCTACAATCTGACGAGATGACTCTTCAGAACCAAAGTAAATGGTAGCACCAACAGCAGCAGCACCCATATTCCAAGCTTCTTCAACTGATCCGAACATGATTTGATCGAACTTATTTGGATAACTTAAAAATTCATTGTGGTTAATCTTAACAATGAAAGGAATTTTATGTGCATATTTTCTAGATACAGAAGCTAAAACGCCATAAGTAGAAGCAACTGCATTACAACCACCTTCAATAGCTAGTTTTACAATATTCTCTGGATCGAAGAACATAGGATTAGGGGCGAATGATGCACCTGCCGAATGTTCGATACCTTGATCAACTGGAAGGATACTTAAGTAACCTGTACCAGCAAGGCGACCATGATTATAAAGTGTATTGATACTTCTGATAACCTGATTGCTACGGTTACTTGGAATAAAAATTCTATCAGTAAAATCAGCTCCTGGTAGGTGAATCTGATCTTTGGTAATTGTCTTACAGCTGTGGTTTAAAAGAGAGTCAGCATCCTGACCTAATAATTCAGTAATTTTTTGCAACGACATATTGAATCTTTGTTTAGGATATTTTGAAGGACAAAACTAACAAAAAATGGTGTATCACCAACCACTTACAAAGGTTCCCATATTGGCTAAAAAGTCAATCCCACTCAAATTAGGCACAAACGGATGTTTATAGTTAAAGACCTGGTTATAGTTCTTAAAGGATTCTACAGGGAGTTGTCGCGGCTGATATCCGTGATTATCAGAAAGTTTTCTGAAATCATGCTCGCCGTTTTCTATAGAAAGTCCTGTAGATACTTTAGTTGGTAATTTCAATTTTTTCAGGAATAGCACCAGGAATTCCCTATTTAAATCAATCAATAACTCCGGCTTGCGATCGTAGATATCCCAGATATCATCTTTGATAAACTCAAAAAAGGGTGCCGTATTATAAGCAGCTTCTAATGCTCCTTTATGAACTCGAATCCAAGGCTGACTATAATCGATCCTTACTTCAGCGGTAAGTGAGTTATTATGTTTTGCATTAACAGGTACACTCAAACATTGAACACCATTCGGAGATAAAATATAGCATCTGTTTCGGATAGTTTTTTTCTTCCAGATATCTGAACTATCAATTAGTACCTCATCAAAAGTACTTATCAATTTAAGGTACTCGATGGAGGGCAGGTAGGATGTGCTAACTAAAGCAGACAATGGATTAATCGTTATTCCAGTGAATGATATTAAACAATCGGCTCCATCTGATCTTCTTGAACAAGTTCGTAGCATTACCATCAATACTCATCCAGATGAATACAGCTTTTCCTACAATATGATCTTCTGGTACAAATCCCCAAAAACGAGAATCAGCAGAATTATGGCGATTATCACCCATCATAAAGTAGTAATTCATTTTAAAAGTATAGGAGTTCGTTTCCTTACCATTGATATAAATTTTACCATTTCTCTCTTCAACGGTATTATGTTCATATGCGAAAATCACTCGCTGATAAATGGAAATATTATTCGTATCTAATTTAATTGTAGCACCTGCTTTAGGAATGTATATAGGACCGAAGTTATCGGTATTCCAAGGGTAAAAAGAATTGAACGGATAGATATGTCCTTCGAAGAAGCCTTTCGGTTGAATAATAGGTTCAACGGCACTAACCGCTGAAATTTTCTTTAACTCTTTTACCGCTTCATCCGATAATATTGCTTGATATTCACCATTACCAATTGGCTGATATTCGGTAATCTCTAAATTCTTCCAAGTGTCTTCAACTAGTCCGTAGCCTGTAGTTTTAATTAGATAGGTATGTTGACTTCCTTTTGGGATTAAGTTTTTTTGACTGTTCAAATAAACAATGCGATCTATCACTTGTAATGTATCTCCGGGCAATCCAACACATCGTTTGATATAATGTGTTTGCTTATCAATAGGCCGTTCATCTTCCATAGGATAGTTAAAGACAACAATATCATTACGCTTAATTTCTGAAAATCCTGGTAGGCGGTGATATCCCCATTTTACAGCCTCTGAATAAGATTTCCCACCTATAATTGGAAGTTCTTGATGAACGAAAGGAAATGAAATAGGTGTCATAGGAGTCCTGGCGCCATAATGCATTTTACTAACAAATAAGAAATCGCCCACCATTAATGTGCGTTCCATTGATGGAGTAGGAATGGTAAAAGCTTCAAAGAAAAATGTTCTGATAATTGTAGCTGCTACAACAGCAAAAACAATCGCATCTACCCATTCTCTCGTCTTGCTTTTGGGGGCGCTATTCGAATCTTTTTTCCAAAATTTCCAATTCATAATCTCTATTATTTCGGTTCTAAATTAATTATTTAATGATTACTGCCGAACAGGATATCTTTCATAGTAAAGACTCCTTTCTTTCCAATAATCCACTCAGCTGCATGAATTGCTCCGAGTGCAAATCCGTCTCTCGACTTTGCATGATGATGTAGTTGGATGATATCAATCTCTGATTCCCATTTTACATCATGCGTTCCAACCACATCAGGTTCACGTTTCGCATCAATATAAATGGAATGGGTTTGATTTTGTTCCAATGTCCAATTTGAATACTCGTTATTATTTTCAATAATTCCATTTGCTAAAGTTACCGCCGTACCGCTTGGCTTATCTAGCTTATGTGTGTGATGAATTTCAGATAGCGAAACGCCATATTCATTATGAGATTGCATCCACTTTGCTAAAATTCTGTTAAGTTCAAACATCATGTTCACGCCTACGCTAAAGTTACTTGCATAGACTAAAGCTCCATTCTTGTTTGTAAATAAATCTTTGATTTGATTTAATTCATCATACCATCCTGTTGTGCCACATACAACAGGAATACCTGCATCCAAACACAAGTTTAAATTTCCTATTGCAGCATCTGGTCTGGTAAATTCAATTGCAACATCAGCCGATTTAAGTTCTTCGATATTTACTTCGGAGATGTTTTCATGATTAAGCTTTAAAACAATTTCATGTCCGCGATTGATAGCAAGCTGCTCAATAGCTTGTCCCATTTTACCTGTCCCTATTAAAGCTATTTTCATCAATTAGAATTTTAAGGTAAATTTTAATTCTGAATGTGGAGGACGGTTTGCAAACGATGGAACAAATGCGGGTTCCACTTTTAGGGTTAAATCATCACTCACATTGAAAGTATACAAATGCGCATCAACATGTGCATCGATAATATTCAATACATAAACTATGGTTGCGGCTGCAAAAGATAAATCACGATTGCGACGATAGCCATCACTTAAAATACGCAGGTTATCATTACTGATCTCTGTAAATAGTTCATTCGTATTATCGGAATCATACCTTCTTATAAGGGCATCGTTGTACTGTTTGTAATTTTTATTGTTGTAATTGATGTAGTAAGCAGTAGCTCCTAAAGCCGCATACACCAACGGAACCTTCCAGTATTTTCTGTTGTACACTTGTCCTGCGCCAGGCAAAATGGTAGATAATATAGTTGCTTTTCTAACCGAATGAACACGCTTAGTTGAGTCAACAGGCGATTGCGCATTGCTCATAAAACAACACCAACAAAAAAACGAAAAAAGAATTCCTCTTTTCACCATTTTCAATTTTAATGAATTCCTTTAGCTGCGAGCCATCTTTCAGCATCTAATGCAGCCATACAGCCGCTTCCTGCAGCAGTTACTGCCTGACGATAAACATGATCTTGTACGTCGCCAGCAGCGAATACTCCTTCTGCAGTTGTATAGGTACTTCCTGGTTTCGTTACGATGTAACCGTTAGTATCAAGGTCTAATGCACCTTTGAATATTTGCGTATTAGGTTC
>CAINEC010000104.1 GCA_903847585.1 uncultured Bacteroidota bacterium | reverse complement strand
GATAAACAGCATTATTACATCAAATGGGCAGCAGCATTGGCTGCCATAGCAGTTTGCTTTGGAGCTTTAGGTGCACACACTTTGGAAAAAATATTAAGCGTCAAATCATTGGCCTCTTGGGAGACAGCCGTTCGATACCAGCTTATTCATGCTATTGTGATATTGATAATCGCTTTAAATGACCGACTCGTTTCAGAAAAAAATGCACACCGAATTTTGAACTTGTTTATTGTCGGTGTATTATTTTTTAGTGGAAGCATCTATTTGCTTTCAACACAATCAATAAGTGGACTTCACGTTCCTTTGTTAGGTCCCATAACACCAATTGGTGGTTTATTAATGATTGCTGGATGGATTATGTTATTTTTACAAAGTGCTAAATCAAAAAACAATTAAAATGAGAACAATATTAGTAGCCAGTGCTTTACTTATAATTGCATGCAATCCGTCAAAAAAAGCCAATTCGGTAGCAATTACAGAAGTAGAAGAGTCTCAACGCGCAGAACAAACAGAAATGCCCCCAACCCCAACTCAAAAGAATATACGATTAGTGGTAACTTTCGCCAGCATAGGCGCTGGAATTGACCCTAACGCTAAATTAAACTTAGATAATTACATCAATTCTTTTAAAGAAAAATCTGGCAAGCTAGTTAAATACGGGACCTTGGCATGGGGCCGCGAAGGGGAATATGATTGCGAGTTTTCACTTAATGAATTGAATTTAAATGAGCAAGCTGACTTTGTAAAAGGCCTAAAAAAGCAGTTTGAAGGCAATCAACTTATTCAAATTGAAGAGAATAAGCCAAGCCGATTCAATTAAATAAAATTGAATGATTTTCATTGACGGAAGTATGTTTTTTCCGTTTCTTTGCACAAACTTTCAGAAACCAATATGAACAATTACGGAACTAAGAACCCAAATGCTTCTTTAGAGTCTTTAGGTTTAAAAAATGTAGCTATGGCGCATTGGAATTTAACGCCTGCTGAACTGGTAGAAGAAACTATCATGTTAGGTATGGGCTCGTTAACAGATACTGGCGCTTTAGCAATTGATACAGGTGAGTTTACTGGTCGTTCACCTAAAGATAAATTTTGTGTGGTGGATGCTGAAACTGAAAATACAGTTTGGTGGGGTGATATCAATTATAAATTTGATGCAGCTAAATTTGAGCATATTTTCCAAAGAATGCAGGCTTACCTTACTAACCGTGAGGTGTATGTACGTGATGCTTATGCTTGTGCTGATCCGCGCTACCGCTTAAATGTGCGCGTAGTAACTGAATATCCTTGGCAAAATATCTTCGTTAATAATTTATTCTTGCGTCCTACGCAGGATGAATTATTGACATTTGATCCTGAGTGGACAATCGTTAATGCTCCAGGATTTCATGCAGATCCTGCTATTGACGGAACACGTCAGCATAACTTTGCAATTATCAATTTCACGAAGAAGATGATTCTGATTGGTGGAACTGGTTACACAGGAGAAATTAAAAAAGGAATCTTTACAGTATTGAATTATGTATTACCGCAACACAAAGGTGTTTTAAGTATGCATTGTTCTGCTAACATCGGAAAAGATGGTGATACAGCTTTATTCTTCGGATTATCGGGTACTGGTAAAACAACTTTAAGTGCTGATCCAAACCGAGGATTAATTGGTGATGATGAGCATGGATGGAGTGATGATTCAGTCTTTAACTTTGAAGGTGGATGTTATGCAAAATGTGTAAACTTATCTGCTGAAAAAGAACCACAGATTTTCAAGGCGATTAAGTTCGGTGCGTTATTAGAAAATATTGAGTGCTACGAAGGAACAAGTACTGTTGATTACGATAATATTTCAAAAACAGAAAATACACGCGTTGCTTATCCAATTAACCATATTGACAATGCAGTGGAGCCTTCTGTTGCAAAGAAACCTAAAAATATTTTCTTCTTAACGTGTGATGCTTTCGGTGTGTTACCTCCAATTAGTCGTTTAGATAACGGACAAGCAATGTATCATTTCATTTCTGGTTATACAGCTAAAGTTGCTGGAACTGAAATGGGAATTACAGAGCCTACAACAACATTCTCTGCTTGTTTCGGGAAAGCATTCTTACCATTACATCCGGCTAAATACGCTGAGTTATTAGGAAAGAAATTAAAAGATAATCCTGAAATTAAAGTTTGGTTAGTAAACACAGGTTGGTCTGGTGGATCGTATGGTGTTGGTTCTCGTATGAAGTTAAGTTATACGCGTGCGATGATTACAGCAGCATTAAATGGAGAGTTTGATAATGTAGATTTTGAAGAGCTTCCAATCTTCCGTTTACGTGTTCCTAAATCATGTTCAGGAGTGCCTGCTGAAATCTTAAATCCAAGATTAACATGGGCAGACAAAGCAGCCTTCGATCATACAGCAAATGAACTAGCAAATAAATTCGTGAAGAACTTTGCTCAGTATGCCGATGGTGCAAGTCCTGAAATTCTTGCTGCCGCACCTGCAGCCGCAGTTACAGCATAATCACTAAAAAATAAATTCAAAGGGGCGTTAGAAATAATGCCCCTTTTTCATTCCTATGCAATTATTCTTTTGCGAAAATCTAGCGCTGAATACAGAGGTGATTCTATCTCAGGAAGAGTCGTTTCATGCTGCGCAGGTATTGCGAATGCGTAGTGGTGATTTTATCCACCTTACTGATGGGTTAGGACATCTATTTAAAGGTGAATTGTTAAAGGTTGATTCAAAAAAATCATTGGTGCGATTGGTTGAAGAGTTACCATTGAAGCCTGCAACTACTCACTTGCATATAGCTATTGCACCGACTAAAAATATTGACCGTTTTGAGTGGTTTTTAGAGAAGGCCACCGAAATGGGTATTGCTGAAATAACTCCGTTAATGTGTCGCTATTCCGAGCGAAAAGAAATAAAGCCTGAGCGATTGAATAAAGTAATTGTTGCAGCAGCGAAGCAATCGCATCATTTTAAGTTTCCTCGTTTAAATCCAATTTTGAAATTCGAAGAATTTATAAATTCGTCTACAAGTGAAAATAAATACATTGCACATTGCGAATCATCAGAAAAAAATGATTTTGGAAAATCAATTATAGGTAAGAAAAGTTCATTACTGTTAATTGGGCCCGAAGGTGATTTTTCAGAGCAGGAAATTCAATTAGCTATCAGTAATAATTATTTGCCAGTTTCATTAGGAGAGTCACGATTGCGAACAGAAACAGCTGGGGTTTATGCATGTGCAGTTTTCAATGCACTCACTAATAATTTGTAATTGTAAAACACTAAATTTGATTCATGAAAAAAATAATTGGATCTATACTTTTGACATTGTTTTTTATTTCTGCAACAATTCCTGCAGAGCCTACAGTGAAAATTGCTTTACTTAAGTATAATGGTGGTGGTGATTGGTATGCAAACCTTGAGACATCACTAAAAAATCTAATTGTTTATTGTAATCAGAATTTAGGAACAACAATTAATACAGAACAAGCTATTGTTGAAGTTGGTAGTCCTGATTTATTTAATTATCCATTTGTTCATATGACAGGTCATGGTAATGTGGTTTTCACGCAGCAAGAGGCCGATAATTTAAGAAAGTACTTAATGGGTGGAGGATTCCTTCATATTTCTGATAATTATGGTATGGATAAATTTATTCGTCCTCAGATGAAAAAAGTATTTCCTGAATTGAACTTTGTAGAGCTGCCATTTAATCATCCTATCTATCAACAGAAATATAAATTCCCCGCAGGATTGCCAAAAGTGCATGAGCATGATGACAAGGCTCCACAAGGATTTGGTTTGATCTATAATGGACGATTAGTTTGTTTTTATGATTACGAGTGCGACTTAGGTGATGGTTGGGAAGATATAGAAGTGCACCGAGATTCTCAGGAGAATAGAACAAAGGCATTAAAGATGGGTGCTAATCTTATTCAATACGCTTTTGAAAATTAGTAATCGATGCAAAAAATAACGAGTTGGTTGTTGATTTTTTTGTGCTTGCAGCTATTTGTGCCGCGTGAGTTGTGGCATGAGTTATCAGGTCATCACGATACTACCGATGTTGTTTGTCATGAGCATGACAGTGATATTTCTGCTCAACATGAGCATTGTTTGCTATTTGATTTAACAGGTGATCCAATTTTGTATAGTGGGTTCAAGAGTTATAGTTTTTTACAAGCTGTTTTTATTGTAATTTTATTTGGATCGTTAGAATTGAAATGTCGTTATTACACGCTTTCGTATGCTAATAAAGGTCCGCCTGTTAAGTGATTTATTTTTTATTTATCACTCGTAACATTTTTAATCTTTAACAAAAAAATCAATGAAAAGAATTTTCTTTTTCATTGCTGCACTATTATTATTATGCAGCGATGCGAAATCACAATTAATCTTAAAAGGAAAAGTTTCCGATAAGAAAACGAAAGAAGTATTAGAAGGTGCTTCTGTAGTTATTCCTGAATTTAAAATAGGTACAATAACAAATGAGAAAGGTGAATTTGTTCTTTCAAATTTACCGGCTAAAAAAATGATGCTGCAAGTGAGGATGGAAGGATATGGGAGTATTACGCTTTATGTAGAGAATGTAAATGAGGTAACATCGTTAGATTTATTTCTCTCTCCTCAGATTTTAGAAATGGATGAAGTAATTATTACAGGTTCTGCATTTGCAACCAACCATGCGCAATCAAGTGTAAGTGTTGATCCGATTGAGAAGTCGCAAATTCAAAACACCGCCGCAACAAATATTACAGAAGCACTTACACAAGTTGCAGGTGTCTCCTCTATATCGACAGGTGGAGGAATTGCTAAACCTGTCATTCGTGGTTTAGGGTATAACCGTATCGTTAGTATTAACGAAGGGATTCGTCAGGAGGGGCAGCAATGGGGCGATGAACACGGATT
>CAINEC010000103.1 GCA_903847585.1 uncultured Bacteroidota bacterium | reverse complement strand
GGTGAAGAAGGTGCTGAAGATGTAGTTGGAGCACTCGACGAAGGCTTTTGAACTGCTGGTGCTGGACTTACTGTCCCTGATTTTTTAGCATCAACAAATGCAAGGATATCTTTCTTTGTCACTCGACCTTCTGATCCAGTTCCTTGAATACTATCTAGTTCGGATTGAGAAACACCTTCTGTTTGGGCAATATTTTTTACTAATGGAGAATAAAATCGATTAGCGTTTGAGCTGATAGGTGTAGTTGAAATAGACGCTGTACTTGCAGGAGCAGGTGATGGATTTGCTGCTGGAGTTGGAATAGCAACTGCCGCAGGTGCACTTGCAGGTGTAGATTTCACTTCTGTGCTTCCACCGCCAGTTTCAATAATGGCTATGGCTGTTCCTACTTGAACAACATCCCCTTCATTAAAAAGACGTTTAACCAGCGTTCCTGCTGCGGTTGATGGTACTTCAGAATCTACTTTATCGGTTGCGATTTCTAAAACTGATTCATCAGCTTGAATTGCATCACCTTCATTCTTGAGCCAGCGTATGATAGTTGCCTCATGAACGCTTTCGCCCATCTTTGGCATTTTAAGTTCAACAGTCGCCATTTTTTAAATTCTTTGTTAAGGAGGTGCAAAAATAAGAAAAACCGACAAAGCATCTAATTAAATTAAACACTAATAATATTGATGTTTTATTCATCGATTTGTAAAATAAAGCAAATAGCTAAGCGTTAGCGGGTTTGAAATTAGAACAATGACATGATAGTTAGCGATATTAGCGGCTTGGAAAATAATAAGGGTGTTACGAAGGTTATTCTTGAATATGGTCAGCGACTGCGTGATTTTATTCGCAGACGTGTTAATACTCAAGAGGATGCGGAAGATATTCTTCAGGATGTATACATTGATTTAATGCAAACAATGCGAGTAAAGCCCATCGAACAAATGTCTGCATGGCTTTACCGAGTTGCAAGAAATAAAATTATTGACAGATACCGAAAGCATAAGCCAGTCCTTTATAATGATATGAATGTGGTAAAGTCAGGTGGGGATGAAGGATATTACTTTATAGAAGAGATTTTAGGAGCTCAAAATGATCCTGGTTTTTTGAACAAGGACAACAAACTCATTCGGGATGCATTATTTAAAGCATTGGAAGAACTTCCTGCTGAACAACGGGAAGTTTTTATCCGACATGAATTTGAGCAGCAAGGATTTCAGGAAATGGCCGATGAATTAAACATCACATTAAATACCTTGCTTTCTCGTAAGCATTACGCAATTAAATATCTTCGTAAGCGATTAAAACCTCTATACGAAGAACTTTTTAAACAAAACTAACATTTACTATTCACGATGAAGAAAGGCTACCACCTCAAGAGTTTGATATTAGTTTTGATTTACTTTTTTGTTGCTGGCTTTTTAGTGATGATACTCTGGAATTGGTTGCTTCCCTCCATTGGCGGGTTAAGAGTGATTAACTTTTGGGAAGCTTGTGGATTAATTCTGCTGACAAACTTTTTATTTAATAAAACATTCCTTCGGAAATTAATTTTTAGAAAGAAATGTGACAGTGATAAATGGTCTCTGTTGTGTGATGATAATAAAGAAAAGTTGAATGAGATGTGGGAAAAACGTTGCCAGGAATTAGAGCAAGCTAAAAACAAATAATAAAAAAAAGACCTCTTCGGAGGTCTT
>CAINEC010000102.1 GCA_903847585.1 uncultured Bacteroidota bacterium | reverse complement strand
TAAAAAAAGCTACACCTCAGTTGCCAATGATTGGAAGCCAGTATTATTAATTGAATTTGATAACATCTCACAAGCGAAGAAAGCAGAGGCCTTTATTAAGAAAATGAACTCGCGCGAATTTATTTTAAGACTCATTCAAGACCATCAATGGTTAATTGATCGATTTAAAATATAACATAGGGTCACAGTCGCGAAGCCTCGCGACGAATCCTGTTGCTCCCACAGATAAACGCGAAAGCCTGGTACGAAGTACCGGGCTTTTGTGCTTTATGGCGTAAACGCTTGCGTTTATAAGCCTGATAAAGCATAAAAGCGTCCACAACGTGGACAGGCTTTCGCATTTTCAAAATGGGGTTGACAGGTTGAAAGCGAAGCTTTAATCCTATAATTAGAAAGCTAAATACCAAAGATAAATTCATGTATCATCCTTTATAGTGACGAATTAGTGACGCGAAATACTATTTATGTATTTGTTTAAAACAAAATTCATTGATATTTTACAACTACTCCTGTTTAACAATTTTAAAATTCCCGCACGACTGTTGCTCGATATTCCCTTCAATTGTATTACCGATTAATTTTCCGGTTAAATCAACCATAAACCAGTCTAATGGATGCCATATCCATTGCCTTCCCCAAATTCTCACATTACCGCTATCATCTATTAATCCTATAACATAATATTTTCCAACCTCCACATTTTTATCATAGTTGGAGCAAATAGGAAAAAAATCGAAAATGCCATCAAAGGAGGTTTGGTTGATAGAATTCAAAGTCAACCTTACACCAGTTTCACCCTGCGCACAAATATAGGTGCCCATCCAAACCCCATCAATAGTTGGATTTAAAGTCTGAGAATATGATTCATTGAAAATCATAATTGCAATAATAAATAATATCTTTTTCAATAGTTTAAATTTTAATATTAGGTTTGATGTTTTAATGAAATCTATAATCATTTATTATAATTGCTTATAATTTCAATTTTTATTATAATTGTAAACTTTATAATAATAGATATATGGAATCAAACAAACACCTCTGTTTAATAGCAATTTTTATTTCAGCAATCTTTTTTAATTCTTGCACGGAAAATAGCAACAATTCCAACGAAAAATCTCCTGATGAAATAGCTGCAGAAAACAAAAAGAAAGAACTAGAGCTTCAAGAAAAAGAATTAGAATTAAAAGAGCGTGAATTGCAAAATAAGGAAGAAGCTATTGATGAGAAAAAAGAAAGAATGGAGTCTGTTGAAAATGCTAAACGACAGATGGAATTTGAAAGAGCATCCGAATGTGTAGTTGTTTCACCGAAAGCTTATTTTTACTCTAGAGCAGATAGTCATGCAAAACGTAAAGCATTTCTCGTGAAAGGTGATCGTTGTAATCCGATAAGAGTACAAAACAACTTTATCTACATCGAGTTTTTTAATAATTCATCCTACAAATCGACGGATGGATGGATTTGTATGGATGATATTGAAATTGTCTACTAAATTAAAAAAAATTAAATAATGGAAGGAAACAAACCTAAAAATATCGAGGTTTCGAAAATTGTTATAGGCCTGATTGCCATTTCTGTATTCTCTATTAGTATTTATAACTCTAGCATTAATTTAACCAATACCATAGGGCTGATTTGGGGGTTAATCTTATTAATGCAAAGCAATATTTTTCATCGAATTGACACATCCAATTTGAGCATAAACCGAAAAAAAAGATTCTTTTTTATTTGGATTTTAATTATTCTATTTTTGATATTATTTATTAAAAATAATTTTATTTAATCAAATTAATTACGAGAACTCCATAAGTATTGATTACCCTTAAAAGATATATACTACTCTCAAAGCCATCATTGCTTATATTCAATATCGGCGAATTATTCCTTCCACTCATTACCACCTGCCCCATCGCATTCACTAAAGAATACTTTTCAATAATCGTATTCGATTTTATCTCCCATTCTCCTGGTCGATTATAAATAACAAATTCTTTAGCATCCGCTTCTCCTAATCCCACATTGGTTATATTAACTGTTTTACAAATACTATCTATTCCACATAATGCCTGCATGTAACAACAGATATCATAGGTTCCAGTTGCAGTGTAATTATGCTGAGCTGTATATCCTGTTTGCTGCGGACTACCATCTCCGAAATCCCATGTGTATTGAGCTGTTGGATCAGAAATAGAAGTAACATCAATCGTTAAAAACCCTGGCGTATAAGTAAAGTCTGCTAACGGCAACGGATTGACGAAAACAAATATAGAATCACGATTACGACAATCATTGATATTTAGATTACAGTAATAATACATGGTTGTAGATGGAACAACTGTAGGATTATAAATAGTATCACTGCTAAATCCTGAATTGGAGGGCGTCCATAAATACTTGGCATTTGGATATTGTGTAGCACTCAACTGAACAGTATCACCAATGCAAATATTTAAGTCAGCACCAAGATCTAAAACAGGAGGAGTTGAATAAATAATAATACTATCAGTTGCAACACATCCATTCACATAAGCCGAGGCGATATACAACGTGTTAACTTTCGGCGAAGCTGCTAGGGTGGCACCTGGAAAAGAAAATGAAAATGTATCAGTTGCTGCATACCAATAATACTGAGGCGTTGGTGTAGTCGGGTTTACGACAGCTTGCAACTGCACGGAGCCACCACAGTTAACAGTATCTGTTCCTGTATTATTTTGAATATTAACTGACAGTCCAGCGTTATTTAATAAACTCCATTTTGTCAAATAATATTCTCCTGCTGTAGCGGCATTAAATGTCTGTGGAATAAATGTCACGTTTCCATTGCTTGCTTGCCCTGCTGCGTACGCGGTTCCACCCTCTCCTATTGCAATTGATGACGAATATAAATTAGCTGAACCAGCTGTTTGTCCACTTTTCAACCATTGCAAAACTCCATCAGTGTTATACATCGCGAAGTAAACATCATTACTACAACACACACCTAATTGATCAAACCATAGCTGATTAGTAAATGTTTGTCCTGTAATAAATACTTTATCATCTTTCAAATCAATTTTTCCAGGGAAAGGATAAAAGGTATCAATGCGACCTGTTTTTACAAATTGCTTTTGACCTGTCCGATTTATTTTCAAAAGATAACTGCTCGTATATCCGTAAAGTGGACGAACAGTATCGCCTTTAAAAATCGCATAGCCTTCAAAGAATCCCATAGCATAGGTATTCCCATTTGCATCCATTGCTACATCATACCCACTTACATCTCCATTACCCGTATACGAGTCGATTGGAAAAAACCAGCGCTCGTTTCCAACAGAATCATAACTCGCAACATACCCTTGAAAAGCATTGGGAGATGTTTTATAGAGATAAGTTGTATTTCCAAAAATAAAGTTGGCATTACTAGCTTCTGTACTACCGCATATGGATGCATTACCGTTATCATCTACTGCAATTCCTAGTGATAAGTCATCATAATTCTGTACACCACATCCTTTCAACCATCTTGTTTGACCTGTTGGAGTTAGTGATAAAGTAAAAATGTGAAACTTATCATTTACTCCAACGAAACTCAAATTAGCGATACTATCGGTATTCACTTTAAAATAAGATCCACCAAATATTCCTGTCAAATATAAGTTCCCAGCAGGATCACAATCAACTGCTGTAATTTTATCACTATAAACATAGCTTGTCCACCACGAGGATGAACCAAAACTTTTCAAGAAAGTATGATTACCCATTGTATCAACACCAGCAATGAAGCAGTCTAAATATCCATCGCCAACAACAGTATCATTTCCTGCTACGAGCGTATCTTGAGCAAAGCCTCCAACAAAATAAATGTTGTTATTATCATCTACGGTCATATCGTTCACACGCGTTGGAGTAAAAGGCCCTCCTGAATAATTAAATCCAACAACATTAAACATTCGAATCAAATTAAAATTCGTATCGAGAATAGCTGCAAAAGCTGTTAGAACATCTCCTGGATTAGGAAATAACGTATCTCCATCCATAGCAAAGAAAGGCTGCGTTGCAGTAGCATAAGTACCACCAGCAATAATTCGATGATCATTGGTGTAACTCAAAAAGCTAAACAATCCACGACCATGTTTAATTCCTGTGGTACCAATACAGGTTTGTGCACTTGAGAGGGAAACTTGTAGAAATAAAATCGCAATCAGTAGTAAGTATTTTCTCATGCGACAAAGTTGATTAGACATATTTGAAATTAAAATAATAAACCTTGTAAAGCTTTCGTTATCATCAACAGAAGATTGTTAGTAAAGAGGTGTAAGCGAACACTATTTCTGCTCACTATACTGATAATTTTACCAATTAACATTAAAGTAAAAAACTGAACATATGTCGTTATTTCTTCAAGTAATCAATTCAGCGAGCGAAGCTTCAAGTGCAACTGGTACTGCTGCTCCTTCAAACGAAGTGAGCATATCACTATTGGACATGGCTTCGAAAGGTGGACCTATCCTGATTCCAATTGCTATCTTAAGCGTTTTAGCTGTTTATATTTTCTTCGAAAGATTATTTGTCATTCAAAAGGCAAGTAAGCTAGATGCAAATTTCATGAATCAGATAAAGCAATATGTAAATGCAGGCAATATTGATGCAGCAAGAAATTTATGCCGCTCAACAAAAAATCCTTCTGCACGCATGATTGAAAAAGGTTTGATGCGTTTAGGCAAACCTGTTCGCGAGATTGAAGCCGCAATTGAGAACACTGGAAAACTTGAAGTATACAAATTAGAAAAGAATTTAGGATTTTTAGGAACAATCGCAGGTATTGCACCGATGTTTGGTTTCTTAGGAACAATCTTCGGAGTAATTAAAATTTTCTATCAGATTTCATTGCAAAACAGTTTAGAGATTGATACAATTTCTGGTGGTTTATATGTGAAGATGATTTCATCAGGTACTGGTTTATTGGTAGGTATGATTGCTTATGCTGGATATCACTATTTAGTACAATTGATTGATCGTGTAATAAACAAGATGGAAATTAATGCTGTTGACTTTATCGATTTATTAGAAGAACCTGCAAACTCATGAAATTAAGGCGCCGACAAAGAGCAGCATCTGAAGTGTATAGTCATTCGTTGAATGATATTATGTTCTTCTTGTTGTTATTCTTCTTAATTGCTTCTACGATGGCAACACCATCGGTATTGAAGTTATTACTTCCGAATTCAAAAACAGGAATTCAGAGTGTGAAGCATCCAGTTGTTATTAGCGTGTCTGCCGACTTACAATTTGGCATCAATGATCAAGTAGTTCCTCGTGATCAAGTGGAAGCGGCGGTGTTAGCGGCGGTAAATGGTGTTACTGACCCAACAGCATTATTAAAAGTAGATAAAGCAGTTCCTTGGGAAGACGTAGTTTTTTTATTGGATATTGGAAATAAAAATAAAATTAAAATGGTAGCAGCAACCAATGTTACCAAGATTAATCAGTAATGACTGCCCATCAAAAGAAATCAGTTGTATTAACCATAATCTTGCATGGCATCATCGCCTTGCTTTTATGGCTATTCAGTTTAACTACTCCTAATCCTCCATTTGCAGAGGGATTAGCTGGTGGTGGCGGTGGTGGTAGCTTTGTAGAATTTGGAACATTGGATATTTCTGATGTTGCTCCTGCACCTGAGCCTACACCTGAAGAAGAAATCATGACCAATGATGATGAGCAAACAGTAAGCATAGATCAGCCTGATAAGCCTAAGAATAAACCAGAGAAGAAAGAAAAAGTAAAAGAACAACCTAAAGTTAAGGTTGAATTAGTTGAAGTACCTAAGGTAAATCAGAATGCACTTTTCAAAGGTGGGAAAAGAAATAATGGTGGTACTCAGCAAGGCACTGGTGAAGGTGGCGGGTTAGGTGATGGAAAAGGAACCGGCACTGGACCTGGAACAGGAAGTGGTGATGGTGGTGGCAACGGAGGTGGATCAGGAAAAGGTGATGGATTTGGCTATGACCTAACGGGAAGGGGTTTACGTAGTTCGGTAAAAGTGAGCGATAACTCACAGGAAACAGGAATAGTTGTAATTTCAATTACTGTAGATAAAAATGGCAATGTAGTTTCTGCTAACGGACCAGCAAGAGGTTCAACAACTACAAGTGCTAACTTAGTAAAGAAATCGAAAGAGGCGGCTGAAAAAATGAAGTTTTCGCCGAGTGAAGTAGAGGTTCAGAAAGGAACCATGACTTTTAGATACTTCTTGAAGTAATAACAAATATTCAAATTAATTTCTGAGAGTGGTGATTGCAGCTTTGCAAACTTAAACGTTTGTAAATGTTTGCAAATGGTAATTTCATTGGAATACAGATTATTTTTACCCCCGGGGGTCCTTATCACATTGCCAATTACAAACGTTTATTCAAACGGTAATTATCAAATCAGGATTTGCAAAGATGACGTTTGCAAATGTTTATTTAATCGGTATTTATTCAAACTGAACTACTACTATTTCAAAATAGAAATTCGATTTTCAATTGTAACCCTTCGTTATCCAATAATCAATCGTAGTTATCCAACAGTAAAAAATACTAGCTAATTCAATTTGTTTCGTTGATACTTCTATCTAAAAAACTACAAATAAATACATCTTACAATACGCCTTCTTCTAGCGCACGACTTTCTTCGTCACCTTTCCCTTTTTAGTATTTATTTCTAAAAGATAAACACCTTTCACTAGTGATGATGGAATTTCAATTGAACCATCTGTTGAAGTACCAAATGAATTAATAACTCTTCCCGACATATCAGTCAACAAAGCTGATTCAAATTCAATAGGACCAACAATAGTCAAACGATCAGCTGTCATCGGATTCGGATAAACATTCCAACGTGATTCGTTTAATTCATCAAGTCCAACCGACATATTAATATACAATGTATCTATTCCTGAGACAGATGAGATAGGTACCCCATTCGCATCAATAAGCTTTAACAAATTCGCTTGAAGTGAAACCATCGTTGGTGTTGTATAACTTGAAGGAACAACAAATCGAATCTCTCCTAATTCACCATAACCATTTACACCGACATGATCCGTTTTAATTATTGATGATGTAACCGCATTAGATAAAATTCTATTAAGCTTCATATAGGATGCGGTCCCTCCAACTACACTATTGTTATAAAAGAATTTTATGGAGTTCGATTGAATATAGCTAGATGAAATAGGTAGCGTCCACGCCGCACCTAATAAATTGTTATACGAATTAACTGCGCTACCTGCCATCACATGTATCTTAACGGTATCGCCTGCATAATATGAGCTCTGCTGAGGAACAAAATGAACTTCTGTTGCAGTTAATGTACGTTGCTCATCACCATCCGGATTTACAGCTCCTACTAATCCGAAATTCTGAATAATTGATAGTGTATCATTCGCATTAATAATTCCATTCCCATCGCAATCAGCATGTGCACGGTCTTGTCCGTTTGATTGCACTACCCCACCCCATGCAGATGCAAGATGATCGGCCCACAGTATAGAAATTGTATCGCGTGCATATGATGAGTCATTATAATAAACACCTATCGGCAATAAGTCCCCCATATCAACACTACCACTATTATCAGCATCACCCGGCTTCACTGTGAAGGCAGGAATAACACCATCCGTCCAACACGTTTGTACATCTAAATAGGGAGTATTTCCAACGACATTAAAAATAGCTGCAGATGGATTCATATCATTTGTTCCATGAATTCTAGAAGTAAATAAAACATACCCTGTTCTATTAATTGTTACTACCATTCCTCCTGAAACCACATTAGTAGAAGTTGTTAAATTGCGGGCCCATCGAAATTGCAAGTTAGAATTGTATGAAGCGATGAACTCTGAGGCATTAGGACTAGCATTTCCATACAATTTATAAACTCCTGCGCCGAACATATCAAAATCGACAGAGTCGCGAAAAGAACCAGTTATATATATCTTACCTAACTTATCTACATTTAAGTCAGAAATTACATTTCCAAAACCTACATTAACACTAGATGCAGAATAAAAACTTCCTGCGTTTTGCATGTATTGAGCAATGAATTGTCCGTTGGGATAATAACTCGCAAACGGACCAGGATTTAAATCGACTTGCGCATATGATTGACCAAATATCAATAATCTTCCTCCAGGAATTATCGTTAAACGAATTGGCATAGTACCATATACGGAAACCCCTGTTGTTAGATTTTTTGCCCATTGATACGCACCTGATGAATTATACTTCGCATAAAAAATATCGTATGAAGGCGAACAAATCAATTGTGCTACGCCTACTCCCGGATCAAAGTCAACGGTATCTGTATTGCTAAAATATCCAGCGATGTAAATATTATTCAGTGAATCGACAACTACCTGATGCGGCACCTCTGAAATTCCACGAGTAGAATTCAAAGAGAAAGCCCAGTCTAACTGTAAAGAAGGTGTGTACTTAGCTAAAATAATATCAGCACTCACTGATCCACCAACACTAAAAACTCCTGCGCCAGGGTCAACATCCCCTTGCCCATATCCTGTAACGATGATATTGTTGCTGTTGTCAATCGTCAAATCAGGATGATCAGTGACGCTTGATTGGTTAGTTATGAATGGCAAATCAAACGCAGCAAGAAAATGTCCGCTTGCATCATATCGTGCGACAAATGTTTTACCCGTAGAAGGTGTGAAAGCAGTTCCCGTATTAGGATCTAAATCGATGGTTCCATTTTGATAACCGAGTAATAAAACATTCCCACTTGTTTCAGGAATTACTTTAATACCGAAATCTCCAGCCAATCCACCAAGTGAAAATCCCCAGCGATAAACACCATTCGAATCCAACGAGTAAAGAAAGATATCGGTTCCGCCATTTGAGGCACAACTTTGAACTCCAACGCCAGGATCTAGGTCGATAGTATCTTGAAAATAACCAGTGTAAAACGAATTTCCTAAACTATCCATGATTACAGATCTATAAACACGATAGTTAACTGCTACTTGCTCATCAGCAATGGCATATTTAAACAAAGGCATCTGAGCATTCGCTGTAAGATTCGATAGTAATATAATTAATAGGACTAATTTCAGAAATACGCGATTCATCACTAGGATTTAATAATTTAGAGCAAATGTATCGAAATTTCGAAAGAGCTAATAAACATTAGTCTATAAACAGTTTCTTTGCAGCGTGAAAAAGATGAATTATACACAAACGCTCGATTATTTATTCTCTGCACTTCCCATGTTTCATCGCATTGGACCAGCAGCTTATAAAGCTAATTTAGATAATACTTATGCTTTGATGGAGTTGTTAGACAATCCTCATAAAAAAATAAAGTGTATACATATTGCAGGTACTAACGGTAAGGGTTCTACGTCGAATATGCTCGCAAGTATTTTACAGGAAGCAGGCTACAAAACCGGACTTTACACTTCTCCTCACTTAAAAGATTTCAGAGAGCGTATTCGCGTGAGTGGAGAAATGGCTAATGAAGAATGGATAGCTGATTTTGTTACTAATTACAAAACAGCGTTTGATAAAATACAACCTTCTTTTTTTGAAATGACAACTGCTATGGCATTTGCTTATTTCGAATACATGAAAACCGATATCAATATTATTGAAACAGGCTTAGGAGGTAGATTAGATTCTACAAATGTGATCCATCCAATAGTAAGCATCATTACGAACATCGGATATGATCATATGAATTTATTGGGAGATACACTTCCGAAGATAGCAGGAGAAAAAGCAGGAATTATCAAGCAAAATACTCCTACGATTATAAGTGAACATCAAGAAGAGATTGCTGAAATATTTACAAGTAAAGCGAATGAACTGAATGCCCCTATCATTTTTGCAGGTGATAATTGGGAAATAAAAACAACATTAATCAATACCTTTTCTGAATCGATGATTGTAGATGCAACTAATCATTCAAATTCCACCAGCCTTCATTTTTCTTGTAACTTAACAGGACCATATCAAGCAAAAAATATTGGAGGTGTATTAGCTTGCATTGATGAATTAAATAAACACGACTTTGCAATTTCAGAAGTGCATATTCAATCTGGTATGCAAAACATCAAACAAAATACTGGATTCAAAGGACGATGGTATAAGCTACAAGATTATCCGCTGGTGATGTGCGATACTGCACATAATAAAGATGGACTTCAACAAATAATGCCACTCGTAAGAAATTATTCGCAAGGTCAAGTTCGAGTTGTTTTAGGAATGGTTGACGATAAAGATCTTGATGGTATTTTACCGCTCTTCCCCTCTTCTGCACTCTATTATTTTTGCAAAGCGGATATTCCTCGCGGACTAGATGCACAAATCCTGAAAGAAAAAGCAAGTAAATTTAATCTTCAAGGAAATATTTACAGCAGTGTTAAAGATGCTTTACAAAATGCTATTCAAGATGCTTCCACTAACGACTTGATTTTTGTTGGAGGAAGTACGTTTACGGTTGCTGAGGTTATCGACTAACGTTTACGATAGTACGAAAAGTAAGATTGATGCGCGGCGATTTAATTTTTGCCGAAGCCGGCAATGCATGCTTCCAGTTATTTTGTATTTCTCCCTGCATCAACAATAAACTTCCGTGATTTAATATTAATTCAACAACGGGAATTAGATTTTCTTTATATCGATTATGTCGGAATAAAAATCGACGTTCAGCCCCAAAACTCACAGAGGCGATTGCCCCATTCTTCGCTAGCATTGGTTCATCATCACTGTGATATGCCATACTTTCACTTCCATCATGATATAAATTCAACAAGCAAGAATTAAATTGAGTCTTTGCATTTTCTTCTACCGACTTTTTAATTTCTAAAAGTGAATTGGTCCAAGGTAAAGGATTGCGTTTAATATTTGAATACACATACGAACAACCTTCATCACCATACCAAGCCGTCATTCGTTTAGTAATAATCTTTTTACCAAACATCATCACTTCATCATGTTGCCAAGGAATTTCATTCAGCAATTGATTGAAATTAAAATCACTTTCAATTTTTGAAAAGCAATTCGAAAAATAAAAAAGCTTTCCATCCAACGGAAGTAAATTAGTATCAGAAGATGAAAATAAATCCATCTTTAGTCTTCTTTAAACCATTCAGAATACATCGTGTAATTATTCGCAATACCTTCAATTAGCACACGCACTTGTTCAGGGTCGATAGACTTCACTTTCTTCGCAGGAACGCCTGCATAAATACAACCTGATTCAATATGTGTATTTTCTAATACTACAGATCCAGCAGCAATAATCGAATTCGATTCTACCACACAATGATCCATCACAATAGAGCCCATCCCTACTAACACATTATCATGTATGGTACATCCATGTACTAATGCGTTATGTCCGATAGAAACATTATTGCCAATAACTGTTGCAGCTTTCTTATACGTACAATGAATCACAGCACCATCTTGAATATTCACTTTGTTGCCAATGGTTATATGATTCACATCGCCACGAACTACAGCATTAAACCAAACACTGCATTGATCACCCATCTTCACTTGACCAACCACCGTTGCATTTTCTGCGAGGTAACAATTCTCTCCAAATTCAGGCATGATTCCATGCACACGTTTAATTAACGCCATATTTTAAAATTTTATCAAAGGTAAAAAATAAAAAAGCGCTGCACGAAAATCGCACAGCGCCTCTTATTAATTTTAGAATTATAATTTTTGAATAGCACCTGTGGCTACTTCTTCTCCTGCTATTAAGCGGAAATGATATAAGCCAGTTGCATATCCTGTTAAATCTAATGTGATTTGATTTTCACCAAGATTTACATTCTTAATATTTTCTGTTTTAATCACTCGACCAGCAATATCTACTACTTCCAATTTAACTGTATTCATTTTTCTTAAGTAGAAAGGAACAACAGCGTAGTTAGTTGCAGGATTTGGATAAGCATTCACCGTTACAATAGACGCATTGTTTTCATTTACCGCAGTTGCTAAATCATATTTAATCTGAGCAGCTGCAGCGCTTGCTTGAATATCGCCTAATTCATTTCCGCAAATTAATGCGAATGCAACTGTAACAGAATCACCAGTAGCAATTGTAAACGGACCAGTAGAAACAACATCAATTACGTCGTTACCAGCTCCTGCAACACCTGCAGTAGCACGCGGCGTAGAAAGAGTCGTGAACTTTTCTGCATCATCGTATCCATCAGATAAATCAGCACCACCTGCACCACCTGTAATATTATCAACTGCATAGTGATTAAATCCAGCATTGTTCGTTAACAATTTGATACCTGCATAAAATCCACCTGCATCTGTACAATAGGCATAACCCATTTTCAAACTTGCATCTTCATCAGCTTTGTTATTTGCATATGTCTGAATATCCCAATCAGAGAAAATTCCAGCCCATAAGTTCGACAAAGCAGTACCGTTATTCTTGATTGTATATTCGAAAATATGATACTTCGAATCTGGAGCATCTGTCCATGAAAGCGTACGATAATTCATCGATAAATTATGAGGATTATTTGCTGTAGCATCATTGAACTTACCATAAGTATCGAAATCAGACCATACAGAAGGATCATTACGCTGAATAGTTTGTGTTGCGGCAAAGTCTTCATCAGTTGCTCCTGCAGTACCACGAACATTATCAGAAACACCTGTTGCTGTTCCTACCATGAAACCAGTTTCATAAGATACCGTTCCACCATTCATATAATCGAAACCTAAACCTTCTGTCTGACCAGTACCATTGTAACAAATTCTTCCTTTACTAGAGTTCGTTGTAAAAATATCGTTCATCGTGATATTCATATAATCAACGTTAACTGTCTTCGTGAAAATTTGTGTTGAAGTATACGCACCATCTACAAAAGTTAATGTAAATGTGATGACCGTATTTTGAGGTGCATTGGGATTTATCTTAACTGTAAAAGGATCTGTAGAATTATTAACTGTAGACAATGTTCCTAAAACACCAACGGTAGTACTATTGTCTAGAATAGTCACAAAAGTTGAAGTAGTAGAAAGAGTAACTGTTAAAGCTGATGTTGGAGATAAATAATTTGTAAAATCACCTGTGATGCGTAATGTATCATTCACGATGAAAACATTATCGTTATTGTCAACCGTTACTAAATTATTTGCTCTTACAGAAGGACCAGTAATTGTTAATCCTTTAAAAAGGTTAATACGTCCAGTACCTAATTTACCTTGAAAACCGCTATTAGCAGCAACACCATAAATATTATCACAAGTAACACGTAATTGCTCACCTACTTGTAATCCTGTGAAAGAAGGATTTTGCGATTTGATAATTGCAGCACATCCTGCAGCAACAGGAGATGCCATAGATGTACCACTCATGCTCATGTATGAATTATCATCAACAGTTGAAAAGATATTACTTCCTGGAGCACAAACGTCGATGTATGTTCCGTAGTTAGAGAAACTCGATTTTGAATCGTTAGCGTTTGTAGAAGCCACACATAATGCATTCGGATAAGCAGCAGGGAAAAATTCTAAACTTGAATTATTATTACCTGCAGCAACAACCACTAAACAATTCTGATTGTTCGTTGCATAATCGATAATGTTTTGTCCAAATGAACCACCACCTGGGCCACCCCAAGAGCAATTGATAATCTGACAGCCATTATCAGCAGCATACGTAATTCCTTCATAAGCTTGCGTTAATGAGCCGTTAGCATTTGCTATTTTAATTGGCATATACTTACACTTAAAACCAGGAGAAGCAACACCTATACCATTGTCGGTAGAAGCAGCAGCACAACCAGCAACATGGCTACCATGATCGCATGTACCACAAGTACCAACTTGCGTATCATTATCATTCTCACCTAAATCCCAGCCAGTGAAATTATCTACATAACCATCATTGTCATCATCAATACCATTAATTGGATCGTTGTAATTATGTTTCATATTACCTACTAAATCTGGATGATCTGTATCTGTACCTGTATCCGTAATTCCGATTACAACATTCGTATCACCTTGCTGAATATCCCAAGCATCAAACAACTTCACTTTAGCTAAAAACCATTGTGAGTTTTGTTGAGGATCGTTAGGTATGTAAGCAACAACCTTTGGTAAAAACTTTGGCTCAGCATATTCAAATACACCTGTTGCTAATAATGAATTAATTGTTTTTACTAAATCAGCGTTCGACTTATAATGAAATTCATAAATCAAACTTAAATCGATTAATGGCATTCCATATTCATTTGTAGCACGTGATGGCTTTAAATGACGAGGGAATATTTTTGCAAGTGACTCTTGATTAGCAGCACTTAAAATTCGTTGTACTGACGCAATGTTAATTTGCTCATTTGTGCAAGATGCTCTGTACTGATCTTTCACTTTTAAAATAATTGTTTGAGCAATGTAATCATCAGCCGTTACATTAACAGGCATGCGATAATTTCCACCGTTTGTAGGAACTCCCGCTGTAACGGTAGTTAGCGTTAGTAAAATACCAGCCGCTAATAATTGTAAAGATTTTATCATAAGTTTTGGTTCGTGAGCCACGAAGTTAAAAAAAACATAGTATTTAACAACCTCAGTTTGTAAGCAAATTATCATATTTAATATCGCATGATAACCCCAATAATTGGGGAAACTTAAAACCGATAGGTCACCTGCATTTTTACCTCATATTCGGGCAACAAGGGCTTATTATCAGCAACTTGCGAATAGCTCAACGTCCTGCTACCACGAAGCCAGACCTGAACATTTCTACCAAATTTATAATTCATCATAGCATAAACGGACTCCCCGCTACCATAAAATGCTCCTAGATTATACGAACCGGGCAAATCACCTTGATACGCATACATCCTGCTTGAATAAGAATCTGTGCGGTAAATACTTGCCCTCATAGAAAATGAATAAGGCTTTAGCATCGGCTTGTATTGAATGTCGAGATAAGCTAACATTCCAGATTCATTCAATTGCTGTTTCAGGAAATTCAAATCGTAACGACCAATAATTTGAATGCGATTTAATTCGGTTCGAATTTGAAAACGAATTGCTTTTGAAGTCATATTGTAAATATCTTCTGAATGTAAATCAGAACCCCAAAATTGCTCTTGGTTTTTTGTCTGATGATAACGCAAACTGATAGAGGTGTTTTTAGTTGGAGAATATAATAATTGCAGCGAATAATCATATCCATTCGAAGGCATATTCATTTGATATTTTAACCATGGGAAAGCATACAAATCGTAATACCCATTTAATTGCAGTTTTTTATTGTAACTATAATTTGCTCCTACGTAAAATCCTTTCTCATTCGCTACACGAGTATTTTCTCCAAAGCCGTTTGAATGAAAGGAGAAATAGTTTTTGGAATAATAACGATGTAACAAACTAACTGAAAAATTCTTATCAATACTCGCTATTATTCCATTTACGATTGCAGTCGAAAAATGTTGATCAATTGCAAACTCACCGAAATAATTAAAATTATTTTTTGTTCCTGAATAAGAAACAGACTGATTAAAATTATTCTTGCCGCTAAATCCAAAATGATTGTAGTAATTATCATCTGGCTTTATTGTTATACTGTTGGATGTAAAAACGGAATTAACTCCAATAGTTGTTTTTCTAAACAACATCGAACAACTCGAACCAATTACAACTTGCTTTAGAACATTTTTATGAGACAGTTCTAAATCTGTCCGATGATAGCCATCTGTTTTAATGCTTTGAATATAATCACCTGATAAACTATCGTGATAAATTGTTGCACCCTGATTTTTGTTTGATATCCAATTCGACAATTTCACTTTTTTGATTTTATATTCAATAGCTACACCTCTGAAAAATCCAAACTCCGACATTCCATTGTAATCTTTGATTCCTGCCTCTTGTTTTCGAATCGTTACGATATCAGATGTTTTTCCCAGCGACATCCCCTGCCAAATGGCTAATCCTTGCCCTAATTGTATCTGATAATCTCCTAAAACAATTTTATTAAATCTTCGGATGTTCTTTAGCGTTAGATGAGCCGAATTATAATCGAATCCTTTTACCTTTTTAGTAAATTGAAATAACTCGCCTGCATCTTTCTCTGCATTAAAAACGAAATTGATTTTCTCATTAAGATTTAATTTCAAACCAATTGCTTCGCGAAAATTATTTCCATTATAATTTTCATCTTCACTCCTATTATTTTTCAAAAAAGGAATAGCCATTCGCGCTACAATCCGACCATCCATCTTTTTAAAATTCGCAATATCTTTAAATGATGTTGGTAGCTCAAAAGAGAGTATTGACTTAAGTATCTCCAGCCGACTAATACTGATTACCTCTATGGCCTGCAGTTCTTCTATCGAATAAAAAAAGCCATATCGATTTCGATAATTAAGAATCGAATCAACTTCTGTATTTGAGAAAAGTCCTGATTGCAACAACACACTCCTATCAGCAAAATTAATTTTTAAATAATCTGCGCTATCGACAATCAACTGATCTTGAAAATTAGCATTTACTAATTCATCATCACTGATGTTATAGCCAAAATCAGTTGTATTATTTTGCGCTTGAACTTCATAACAAATGATTAGTCCAAATAAAATTAAAGCCTTTCTCATCTTACAGCGTTGTTGTTATTCCGATAAAAGGCGATAATCCTAAAGGCAAATGATACTTCGAACCGACTATATACCCTATTCGTTTTTTTGAATAAGCTATTTGAAATGCAGTAGCAGCCGACAAACAATCGAAACACATTTGCAGTTTAAAATCTTCCGAAGGAAAATAAGAAATACCAATATAGCAATCGGCATTTGCCTGCGATAAAGTAGCATCTACATTAAACATAATCGACTTACTGTAATCGTAACGCATTGCTAAAACCAAGTTGTCAATTCGCTTATCTGTTTTCAATGTGGCAATCGATAATCGACTGTAAACGTGCAGCGAATTACTTAACTGAATTAAACATGATGGTTCTACTAACAGTGACGACTTAACCAAGTAATCATCACTAAACTTTTGCGATTGATAGTTCATCGTTAATCCAGCTGTAATTGCATTGCTGTATTTCTTAGCATAACCTACGACCAATACATTTTCGGCATACTGATTAAACCTTCTGGTTTCATAATTAAACCTCAATTGCTCCTTTGGTCGAATACGCTTCTGAAAACAAACTGCTTGCTTATTTAATTCACTAATTCCTCCCGGTGAATAACAAATTAATCCTGCATGCCATAGGCTATCAGGCATTATTGATATTACATTTGTCGACAATGATTGTTGTGGCGAAACTTCCAACTCAGAAAAAACTCCTCTCCATTCCAGCTGCACTTGCGCACAAGAAATAAATGGGAAACACATCCCAACGGCAACGCATGCCGTTATTAAAATTGTTTTCATAAAAATGATAGATCCCCCGTTGAAAATGGAAAGGATTTAATTGGTTATTAAATTGAATTTACTTTGTTTTCTTTTTTACAACTCTTGATGGCTTACTGCTTTTCTCCATTTCACTCGCCGCCTTCAACACTTTATCTTTTAATCCGTTTTTAAAATCAGAAACCTTCTTCAATAATTTCTTATCACCTGCACTTAAAATTTGCGCAGCTAATATTCCTGCATTCTGCGCAGCGTTCAATGCTACAGTTGCAACAGGAACACCATTTGGCATTTGTAAAATAGACAAAATCGAATCCCACCCATCAATGCTATTACTCGATTTAACCGGAACACCAATTACAGGCAATGGTGTAACCGACGCAACCATTCCAGGCAAGTGAGCAGCACCACCAGCACCCGCGATGATAACTTTAATACCTTTCTTGTCTGCTTGCTTTGCATAATCAAACATACGTTCAGGAGTACGATGTGCAGAAACAACTGTCATTTCATAGGCAACTCCAAATTGCTCTAAAATAGTAGCGGCTTCTTGCATAACAGGTAAATCACTGTTACTTCCCATGATGATTCCTACTAATGGCTTATTCATATTGTTGATTTTATCGTGTTAAAACTTTTATTTGTTGTTGAACTTTTTTTGCGTTTGCAATTGCTGAATCAAGTGTTTCTGCAAGGACAGTTACATGTCCCATCTTACGCATTGGTTTTGTTTCCTTCTTACCGTACAAATGCACATATACACCTCCGTTAGCCATTGCGTCCTGAATTCCATCATAATGCGCTTCGCCAGTATGTCCTTTTTCTCCCAATAAATTAATCATCACCGAAGGCATAATAATCGATGTATCACCCAATGGCAATCCCATGATTGCTCTTAAATGTTGCGCATACTGACTCGTAATATTCCCTTCAATTGTTTGATGTCCGCTGTTATGTGGCCTCGGTGCAATTTCATTTACTAAAACATCTCCTGATTTTGTCACAAACATTTCTACTGCTAATATTCCCGTCATGCCTGTTTTCTCAATCACTTTACGCGCAATAGCAATCGCTTTTTCTTTTATCTCTTCTGAAATTCTTGCAGGGCTACATAAGAACTCCACCAGATTTGCATCCGGATTAAATTCCATATCTACTGGCGGATAATGAACAATCTCTCCTGCATTGTTTCTTGCAACGATGACAGCAATCTCACAATCAAAATCGATCATTTGCTCCAACACACAAGGTGCATCAAAAGCATCCTTCAAATCATCCAAACTTTTCACCTTCATCACTCCTTTTCCATCGTAACCGCCTTTTCTCAACTTTAAAATTGCTGGAAACTCCCCAACAAATTCTTTTAAATGCTCTCTATCGTGAATCAATTTAAAATCGGCAGTAGGAATTTGATGAGAAGCAAAAAATTCTTTTTGAATTCCTTTATCCTGCACCATCGCTAAAATTTGTGGCTGCGGATAGACCAACACCCCTTCACTTTCTAACCGTAGTAATGCATTAATATTTACATGCTCAATTTCAATCGTAAGTAAATTCACATTCTTCCCGAAGGCATAAACCGTTTCTTCATCACGAAAATCGCCTACCACAAAATGCTCTGTTAAATACTTACAAGGGGCATTAGCATCTGGATCTAAAACCGCCGTTGATATATTCAGATTAATAGCTTCCTGAATCAGCATGCGACCTAATTGTCCGCCGCCTAATATTCCTAATTTAAAATCTTTACCTGCGAATTGTAATTGCATAATTGTCGGCAAAAATAAATCCTTTCTTTCACAATTACCCGATAATAAGCATTTACAAACGTTTAATTTTAGATCTCATCGTATTTCGACTTCAAAAACGCTAAAAATAAAGGCTTAAATTATCGAACACCCCTGCTTTTTCCCTGCATTTGCGTACCTTCGTGCCTTCTTATGAAAAACGAAGTACAAGTTCACGATAAGGTATTCGTGCCATTTATCACCGCTGCCGAATTACAAGCAAAAAGTGTTGAGTTAGGACAGAAAATTAACGAAGACTATCAAGGTAAACGCCCTTTAGTAATTGGTGTGCTTAACGGCTCCGTGATTTTTATGGCCGATTTACTTCGTAATATTCAATTGCCTTGCGAAATCGGATTCATCCGCGTAAGCTCATACGAAGGAACCTCTTCTACAGGTGTTGTGAAAAATGTCATCGGACTAAACGAAAGTATCGAAGGTCGTGATGTAATAATCGTAGAAGATATTATCGATACAGGCGATACTGCACTATACCTAATTGAAGAATTCAAGAAGCAAAATCCTGCAAGTCTCGCTTTTGCCACTTTGTTATTCAAGCCAACAGCATTGCGTCAACCCATTAAGCCTGATTACGTAGGGTTTGAAATCCCTCCTGCTTTTGTGGTGGGTTACGGACTTGATTATGACGGATTAGGAAGGAACTTAGCAGACATTTATCAATTAAAAAGTTAATAGATTCTCATATGTTAAACATTGTATTATTTGGCCCTCCGGGAGCAGGAAAAGGAACACAATCGGCAAAGCTTATCGACCAATATCAGTTGGTGCATCTTTCAACGGGAGATATTTTCCGTGCGAATATTAAAGGTGGAACTGAATTAGGAAATAAAGCAAAGCAATTCATGGATCAAGGTCAGTTAGTACCTGATGAAATCACGATTGGTATGCTTGAGTCGGAAGCTGATAAGCACCCTGATGCGAAAGGATACATTTTTGACGGATTTCCAAGAACGCCAGCTCAGGCTGCAGCATTGGATGCATTTTTAACTTCTAAAGGGACCTCAATCAGCGGCATGATTGCCTTAGAAGTAGATGAGGAAGAATTAAGAACGCGTTTAATGATTCGTGGTAAAGATTCTGGTCGCCCAGATGATCAAGACCCTGCGATTATTCAAAAGCGAATTGATGTTTATAAAAACGAAACTGAGCCTGTACGTGATTTTTACATGGCACAAAATAAATATACAGGTATCAATGGAATTGGTTCTATTGATGAAATTTTCGATAGACTTTGTGGTGCTATTGATGCAATAAAATAAAATTAAATTATGTCGGGAAGTAACTTCGTTGATTATGTAAAAATTTGTTGTCGCTCTGGAAAAGGCGGAGCTGGCTCTGTGCATTTTCACCGAGACAAACTAACCGCAAAAGGTGGTCCCGATGGTGGTGATGGTGGTCGTGGTGGACATATCATAGTGAAGGGGAATGCGCAGCTTTGGACATTATTACATTTAAAATATCGTAAACACGTATTAGGAGAAGATGGTCAGCCAGGAAGCAGCGGTTTAAAAACGGGTGCTGATGGACAAGATATTATTTTGGAAGTGCCTATTGGTACCATCGCAAAAGATGAAGAGACAGGAGAAGTGTTTTTTGAAATTGAGTACGACGGACAAGAAGAAATTATTGTTCCCGGCGGACGAGGTGGAAAAGGAAATAATCATTTCAAATCAGCAACACAGCAAACGCCACGCTTTGCACAACCTGGTGAACCAGGATTAGAAGAGTGGAAAATTTTAGAATTAAAATTATTAGCCGATGTTGGTTTAGTTGGATTTCCAAATGCAGGTAAATCGACATTGTTATCTGTTGTATCTGCAGCGAAACCAGAAATTGCTGATTATCCGTTCACGACTATTGTTCCTAACTTAGGGATGGTGCGTTATCGCGATAATCAATCGTTCGTAATGGCCGACATTCCTGGAATTATTGAAGGAGCATCTGAAGGAAGAGGATTAGGAACGCGTTTCTTACGACATATCGAACGAAATTCTGTGTTGTTATTTATGATTCCTGTTGATACGAAAGACATTCGCGAAGAATATAAAATTCTGATGAATGAATTGCAACAGCACAATCCTGAATTATTAGATAAACGTCGCGTAATTGCAATCACGAAGTGTGATATGATTGATGATGAATTGCAGGAGCAATTAATGAATGAAATTCCAGAAGATAAAATGAATGACGGAATGAAAGTTCCTGTATTATTTATCTCTGCTGTAACCAACAAAGGAATTGTTGAATTGAAAGATGTATTGTGGAGTTTGATGAACGAACGTTCCTTCTTAGAACGATAGTAATTCATGAAAAAAGACATATTAAATCTTGATCGGGATTTATTGTTAACCATTAATGGTCATCATAATGAAATACTAGATGCCATTTTTACTGCAGTAAGCGATCGCTTTTTTTGGATTCCATTTTACTTGTTGATTCTTTATTCTATTTACAAGACTTATGGACAACAGACAATTCGTTTGTTATTTCTGATTGCTATCATCATTTTAATCAGCGATCAGGTGTCTGTATTCTTTAAAGAAACATGGATGCGCCCACGGCCAACACATAACGTTTCCATTTACCCACAACTACATCTTGTTAGTACCTATTTGGGAGGGCAATACGGATTTTATAGTTCGCATGCCTCTAACTCTGCTGCAGTATTTGTCTTCTCTTGGATATTTTTAACTTTAAAAAATCCGTATTTAAAACCATTACTACTTCTTTATTTTATTTCCGTTGGATACAGTCGCGTTTATTTAGGATATCACTACCCGTTAGATGTATTAATGGGCTGGTTGATGGGCTATTTGATAAGCGCACTCATCATAAAAATTGTCATCGAAAAAACTAAGTTCATTCAATAATGAAAAAGATACTTATCCTTTCCTCCCTTTTGATTTCATTCTGTGCAGTTACATTCGCACAAAAGTCGAAGCAGCCTAAATTAGTAATAGGTATTGTTGTAGATCAGATGAGAGCAGATTATATCGAAAAATACAAATGTAAATACTCGCAAAAAGGCTTCTTGCGATTACAATCGCAGGGCTTCGATTGTAGAAATACCAATTACAATTACGCTCCTACATTTACGGGTCCAGGACATGCAAGTATTTATACTGGCACAACACCCATGTTAAATGGCATTGTATCTAACGACTGGTATGTACGTAAATCGAATGATACCATTTACTGCGTTTACGACCGCAATGTCAAAAGTATTGGAGGAGAAAGCGGACCCGGTAGAATGTCGCCAAACAACTTACTAACGACTACCATTACCGACGAATTACAATTGACAACACAGGGCAAATCGAAAGTAATAGGTATCTCATTAAAAGACCGTGGTGCTATTTTACCTGCGGGACGCGCTGCTGATGCCGCATATTGGTTTGATGGTTATACAGGCAACTGGATTACGAGCACATGGTACATGACTGATTTACCTGAATGGGTGAAGAATTTCAATAACAAAAAATATCCTGATTTGTATTTATCGAAACCGTGGAATACACTTTTGCCAATTGACCAATACACAGAAAGTGATGTCGATGATTCGCCTTATGAGATGAAGTTTAAAGGCGAAGAAAAACCAGTATTCCCTCACAATTTACCAGCTTTCAAAGGGACGAGCTGGGATTTAGTTCGTCGTACGCCATTTGGCAATACCATGACGAAAGATATCGCAAAAGAAGCTATAACGGCTGAGCATATGGGCGAAGATGGAATTACCGATTTTTTATGTGTGAGCTTTTCTGCAACTGATTATGTAGGACATCAATTTGGAACCAATGCAATTGAGTTAGAAGACACTTACATTCGTTTAGATAAAGACTTGGAAGATTTATTTGCATTCTTAGATGCAAAATGCGGAAAAGATAATTACCTCGTATTTCTAACTGCTGATCATGCAGCGATTCAAAATCCACAATCATTGATTGATGCAAAATTGAATGCAGGATTTATCAATGCAAGAGTCATTAACGATACTGTAATTGACTACCTGAAACAGCAGTATGGCTCTGCTAAATATTTTAGTTGCTACGATAATAACCAGGTTTATTTAAACAGAAAGGCCATTGCAGAGGACAAATTAAATCTGGAAGAAGTACAAACTAAAATCGCTCAATACCTATCGAATATAATCGAAGGTATTTACATGTGCGTGGCGGGAGAGACCTTAAAAAACAATGTATCGGTTGATCCATTAATGGTAAGAATCAAAAATGGTTATCACCCGGAGCGTTCGGGAGATGTGATAGTAATGTATGCACCAGGATGGATAGAAAATTTATATGGTGGCAATGGTAAGCAGGGAACTACGCATGGCTCACCCTACTCTTACGATACGCATGTGCCTCTATTATGGATGGGAACAGGCATCACGCAAGGCTCTACAACAAGACCTATCAACATTACCGACATTGCTCCTACCTTATCGTTTTTGTTAAACACCAATTTACCGAATGCCAACAAAGGACTTCCGATTTACGAAATCACCAAGTAAGCGACATTAAAAAATACCCTCTATCTTTGCAAAATGAATTTATCGGTTGTTTTATTCCTTGAGAGCCTTGGCGGTGGAGAAGTAATGGTCATCTTACTTTTCATCCTTATGTTTTTCGG
>CAINEC010000101.1 GCA_903847585.1 uncultured Bacteroidota bacterium | reverse complement strand
TCGAACCGCTGTGGAAGCTTTTGCAGAGCTCTGCCTAGCCACTCGGCCACAGGACCAATTATTGGACTGCGAAAATAAAGCAAAGAAAGGAAAATCAAAATTCTAAATCTGAATACCCGAAATTTGCTCAAAATTAGCTCAAATGCAAAGAATCGCAGAAAGTGAACTTATCATCAATAATAGAGGTGCCGTTTATCATTTAGACCTGCGCCCCGAAGAATTAGGCACCACCGTTTTAACTGTTGGAGATCCTGATAGGGTTTCCGAAGTAAGTAAGTACTTTGACATTATTGAGCATAAAAGCAAACACAGGGAGTTTATTACCCATACAGGCTTTATTGGGAGCAAAAGAATTTCTGTGGTTTCTACAGGGATTGGTCCTGATAATATTGATATTGTATTAAATGAACTAGATGCACTGGTGAATATTGATTTTGAGACAAGAACCATAAAAAACACATTAACCACACTCCAAATTATTAGACTTGGCACTTCTGGCTCTTTGCAAGCAACTATTCCTGTAGATAGTTTTGTTGCCAGTACGCACGGACTTGGTATTGACAATTTACTACATTTCTATAAACACGAAAACAATGGTGAAGAAGCTCAAATATTAAAAGCATTTGAAGATCAGATTACCCTTAACAAATCATTTTCTGGACCTTATATTACTGGTGCAAGCGTTAAATTACTTAAACATTTCGTAACAGGCTATCATCAGGGAATAACAGTAACTTGTCCTGGATTTTATGGGCCACAAGGCAGGGTGCTTCGTTTACCACTCATGCACACGGAGCTCATAGATCAATTAACAACTTTTAATTACGGCCCTCATAAAATCACCAATTTTGAAATGGAAACAAGTGCTATTTATGGATTGGGAAAATTACAAGGACATCAATGTTTAAGTTTAAGTGCGATTGTAGCCAATAGAGTTTCGCAAACTTTTAGCAAAGATGGCAATGCGGCTGTAGAAAATTTGATTAAACAATCATTAGAGATTATTTCAACAATTTAATTATGTTGTTACAATTTTACAAATACCAAGGCACAGGAAATGATTTTGTTATTCTAGATAACAGAGAAGGTAGTATTCATTTATCAAAGGAGCAGGTTGCCTTATTGTGCGATCGGCATTTTGGTATCGGGTCAGATGGTCTAATGCTTTTAAACAAACATGAAACCTATGATTTTGAAATGGTCTACTATAATGCAGATGGAGCCTTAGGAACCATGTGTGGCAATGGAGGCAGGTGTTTAACCAAATTTGCATTTGATAAAGGCATACAAACAAGTTCCTACAATTTTATAGCTTCTGATGGTGAACATCAGGCAGTTATTGATGAAAATGGTTGGATACATTTAAAAATGATTGATGTACAGGAAGTATCGCTTGCACATGAAGCAACTGTTTTAAATACGGGATCACCACATTATATTAAGCCTGTATCAGGCCTATCAAATTATGACGTTTTTACAGAAGGTAAAAAAATACGCTATAACGAAACCTATAACAAAGTTGGCATCAATATAAATTTTGTAGAATGGAATGAGAACGAACTTTTTGTGAGAACATATGAGCGTGGCGTAGAAAATGAAACCTTTAGTTGTGGCACTGGCGTTACTGCTGCTGCAATTGCAATGAGTGCCGAAACATTCGGTCATCAAGAAACAAAAATTAGAACGCTGGGTGGAAGTCTTCTGATAAAATTTAATAAAGTAAATGCACAAAACTATAACAATGTGTGGCTTTGCGGTCCTGCGTCACTTGTGTATAAGGGTCAAATAACAATTTAATAAATAATGGTGCTATCATGATTCAATATTTTAAAAACATAGAAGGACAAACGGTTGAAATTGACAAGCCTGATACGGGCGCGTGGGTTAACCTAGTGCCTCCTTTCAAAGAAGAGGAATTTATTGAATTAAGTGAAACCTTAGATATCCCGATCGAATTTTTAAGAGACTCTTTGGACATAGATGAAAGACCGCGCTATGAAATTGAAAACAATGTAAAATTTGTGGTAATTAAAACCCCCACAGAAAATAATTCATTCAATGATAGCGACGCATTTTATATTACCATCCCTATTTGTATCATTTTAACGCATACGCAAATTATTACGGTTAACTCATTTGATAATGGCGCCATTAATAAGTTTTTAAATTCTTTTCAAAAAAGACATCCAGACAAAAAAAATATGATGATTCTAAAAGTTTTTGAAAAAGTAGTTCAAAACTTTATGGAATTTTTGAAGGAAATCAATATCAGACGTAACCAGTATGAGTCTAGCCTATATCAAAGTAATAGCAACGTCGACCTACTAAATCTGATGCGT
>CAINEC010000100.1 GCA_903847585.1 uncultured Bacteroidota bacterium | reverse complement strand
GGGCTTTATATATCATCGACATGGAAATTGTGGAATTTACGAATTCCCGAGGTAACGATATGACGTCACATGTAGCCTCATCGATAGTTTACTGCAATCATATTTTTTACATTATTGATTACGGTGATGAGGGTTACAAAATTCAGCCCGTAAATGATTTGAGTAATGAAACTATCTTTAGTTTTCAGCTAAAAGCCATGATGATGGCAGATAATTAATTTACTGCCTTCAACAGAAATAAAATAAGCTCTCAATAGCTTTAATACTAAAAAAGTTTATTTAGGCAAATATAGTGTGTTGGAGGGTAGTGATGAGCCAGATAACAAAATGCTGTAGCTGTTAGCATTTTCAGGTGTTCAATTAATGCAGGGAAGAATTAGCAAGTAATTCAAGTGTGGAGTTAATTTTCAGCTTTTCAAAAATTTTAGATTTATGAGCCTCGACGGTACGAGGACTAATCCCTAGTTTTTTAGCAATTTCTTTAGAATGCAGACCTTTCAGTAGCAGCGTCCGTATCTCTTCTTCCCGTTTAGTTAACAATCCCTCAGTAAGTGATCTTTCAGGAAAATTAGCAAACGCCCTCTCAACTACTTCTATCAACTCATTAGGGTTATACGGCTTTTCTATAAAATCAAACGCATCACTAATAAAAGCCTCGCGTACAAATTTTGGAGTACCAAATGCTGAAATCAAAATGGTCTTCATAGGCAGTCGTTCATTTTTTATTATTTGCAGAGCATCAATACCAGTTAATCCATCAAGATTTAAATCAATTATGGCGCAGCAAGCAGACCCGTATGAAGAAGACGATAAGAAACTTTCTACTGATTGAAAAGTTAATACATTGAATCCACGTTGACTAAACAACAAACTTAAAGAATCTCTGATGCTTACATCATCATCAATGATAATGAGAAGTTGATTATCAATTTTGTGTTTTGGGTGCATATGCTTTTGGTAGAACAATTCTGAATTTTAATCTCTGATTAGGATAAACGATAATCTTGCCGCCGGAAATTTCTATTAACTCTTTTGCGATAGATAAGCCTATTCCAAGACCAATATCAGAACCGCTAAACCCATAATCGAAAATTTTAGTTAATTTGTCTCGAGAAATCATCTCGCCAGAATCTGTAAAAT
Source organism: uncultured Bacteroidota bacterium (assembly GCA_903847585.1). Classification (GTDB taxonomy): domain Bacteria; phylum Bacteroidota; class Bacteroidia; order AKYH767-A; family OLB10; genus CAINEC01. The sequence goes on along the minus strand of CAINEC010000100.1, from coordinate 1,965 downwards.
CAATAAAGCATAAATCATACGATTGATGTAATTCGATAGAACATTCTTTTATGTCTGATTTACTGGCTGATTGCACTGCATTTGTCAGCAAATTTTTGAATGCTATACTGAAATTATGCGGCATCGATAAAAAATAAATCTCCTCACCTGTAATGTTGAGTCTGACTTTTACGTCGTTTGCATTAGCATATGGCCGAATCAGTTTATAGATAGACTCCATGGTCTCAATTACATTGGTTATATGACCAGTGCTTTCAGTATCATTTCTGATGCTGCCTCTTATTTTTATAAATAAATCTCTGACTCTACTTATTTCATCATTCATGCTTTGTGCGTATGACTTTAGTTTGATTCTTTCAAGCTCATTTTCGCTTTCTAGAGCATTTAGTTGAATTTGCGAATACGTACTCAGCGCTGTAATAGGCTGGGCTATCTCATGTAATATGATTCCTGATATGGTGGCAAGGTTTCTGCTTGTCTCGATCATGCGGGCTCTAGCCTCAAACTCACGTCGCTCAATAATAATCATGGACACATAAATGACTACGCTAGATATGATTAAAATCATCAGTTGAATTTCCATCACTCGATAGAATGGTGAATTTCTATACATGAATGCTGCTGCCAGCATAAATTGTGCGATTACAACGAGTATTAAAATATTTCTTATCTTAAAACTGAACGCAACAAAACATATGGGTACGATTATTAAATAAATGAAACGTAGCGCGTTATCCATAGGAGAAATCGCTAGCATATAAAAAAATATGCCAAAAATAATAACCGTAATCGCAACCGCCCTATCACTAAAAATTGACTTTAAAGTTTCTTTTAATCCATCTACGTTCATTAAAATTAATAATGGTGCAAAGATGATTAAGCCAGTGCAATCACCAATAATTAAGCTCGTAACTGATCGAATAATTTGATCGGATTCAATTTCTCCACCAATGAAATACAAACCCGTTGAAATGATTCCACGGATTGACGAGATAGCTATGCTGAATAGTATAAATTTTAAAAATTCTGCGCTGCCCTTAAATATGCGGAGGGTGCTGATAAATTTCCGGAAAAATAGTATTCCGCCGAGATATATGATCGCCGTTGCAATAGTTTCAAGATGACTTATGGAAAAAATATCAGCTGATCGTATTATGATGTTACCGGCGATACCTGCAATAACTATGGAGAAAAAATTAGCCTTGGAACTAAGCATAAATACTAGGTGCAAACCGACCTGTGGATTCCAAGCGGTGATGTTTAGGCCTTCTATTGGTTGTATATAGCTTACCCAGTCGACAAATAATTCTAAAATAATGACAGCCGCGTAAATCATGAGTTTTTCTTAATAATTATTTTCTTATTATCGTATCAATCACCAAAAAAATTGATGTCCTAAACCTATCTTTTATAAGAAAACCATATTTTTTGTTGTATTTTTTTCTGCGAAATTCCTGAGAACAAAAGCTAAGATAAAAATTGCAATGGGATTACTTATTATCCTTCGGTTGCTGCGCAAATAACAAATTAGTCAGTATGTGTGAACTTGTTTGCTAGCTTACGGATATACGGAGACGCTAGTACGACGACGGGCAGCATGATTACCCACGAAACAATCCACGACTTAAACCAGTGCGCTAGATACTGCTCTAAGGCTACCGCGCCGTAACTTGATATACCTGACGCAACGGCACAAGTGACGCCTGACTGAATAACGCCATAAACAAGGTGGTGATATTTTCTGGGGATTTTAAGTGTGTTCACTTGGATCGCTTCCTAAAATAACAAACGATCTAGGTCGCTACTTTGGCTGAACCGATCCGTGATTTAACAGCCAGATTAGAATTTTCAATTTCTGCCGCAAACACGGCAAGCAATGTTGGGTTGACGTTACCCATCGCCCGCACGGCTTTTTCAGCCCAAACGAAATAATCCTGTTTGTGTTGTAAGGACCAACTCTTAGGT
>CAINEC010000099.1 GCA_903847585.1 uncultured Bacteroidota bacterium | reverse complement strand
ATGTGAAAAACCCTAAAACCACAACATGTAACATAAATCATATGTTTCAGTTTAAAACCCTTCAAAAAAATATAGCACTTTCGATAAAACCATTGATTAAGCAGATTATATTTGCACCACTATAAATTCTATGAATATAAAAATTACATTACCTGATAATTCAGTGCGTGAATATCCGAAAGGAACGAATGCAATGGATATCGCTAAATCGATTAGCGAAGGGTTAGCTAGAAATGTTTTAGCCGCTAAGGTAAACGGAGAAGTTCGTGACTTATCTAGACCTATCAATGAAGATGCATCATTGCAACTTCTAACCTGGAATGATGCTGATGGGAAAAGCACCATGTGGCATTCGTCTGCTCACTTAATGGCGGAAGCTTTAGAGAGTTTTTACCCAGGAATTAAATTTTGGGTAGGACCATCGGTACAGAATGGTTTTTACTATGACGTTGATTTTTGCGGACAAGCTTTCTCTGCTGATGATTTGAAGAAAATCGAAGACAAGATGGCTGAGCTAGCTAAGCAAAGCAATGTTTTCGAAAGAAAAGAAATCTCAAAAGCAGATGCAGTTAGCTACTTCACTGAAAAAGATGATCAATACAAACTGGATTTATTAAGTGGATTAGAAGACGGAACCATATCACTTTACACTCAGGGAAACTTTACCGACTTATGTCGTGGACCACATATTCCACATACTGGCTATATCAAGGCAATTAAATTAACAAACGTTGCCGGAGCTTATTGGAAAAATGACTCTAGCAACCCTCAATTAACACGTATTTACGGAATTACTTTCCCGAAAAAATCGGAGTTGGATGAATATGTAGCGATGTTGGAAGAAGCGAAGAAAAGAGATCATCGTAAAATTGGAAAGGAAATGGAAATCTTCACTTTTGATGATGATGTAGGTCCAGGATTACCGCTTTGGTTACCTAACGGAGGTGTTTTAATTGAAGAATTAGAAAAACTAGCTAAGAAAACTGAGAACAGCGCTGGCTATAGTCGCGTTCGTACGCCGCATTTAGCGAAGGAGAATATGTACAAGACTTCGGGACACTTACCGTATTACGAAGACAGCATGTTCCCTGCGATGGATTTAGATGGTGAAAAGTATTATTTGAAGGCCATGAATTGTCCTCATCACCACAAAATCTTTAAAGAATTAAATCCTAGCTACAGAGATTTACCAATCCGTTTAGCAGAATACGGCACTTGTTACCGTTACGAGCAAAGTGGGGAGTTATTTGGGTTGATGCGTGTACGTTCATTGCAAATGAATGATGCTCATATCTACTGTACTAAAGAGCAATTCTCAGACGAGTTCAATGCAGTTAACGAAATGTATTTGAAATATTTCAGAGTATTCGGAATTGAAAAATACGTGATGCGTTTCTCGACTCATGCTCCTGAAAAATTAGGAAAAAAATACGTTGACAATCCGGAGTTATGGAAACAAACGGAGGACATGGTTCGTCAGGTTTTGATTGATTCAAAGATTCCGTATATTGAAGTTCCTGATGAGGGTGCTTTCTACGGACCTAAGATTGACGTTCAGGTTTGGAGTGCTATCGGAAGAGAGTTTACCCTGGCCACTAATCAGGTTGACTTCGCGGTGCCAGCTCGTTTTGGGTTAACATTCCGAAATGCCAACAATGAAATGGAGACGCCGATTTGTATTCATCGTGCTCCATTGGGAACACATGAGCGCTTTATTGGGTTCTTGATTGAGCATTTTGCAGGTAATTTCCCGCTTTGGTTAGCACCACAGCAGGTTTCTATCCTTCCAATCTCAGAGAAATTCAACGGATATGCAAAAAAAGTTTTACAATTGCTAAGAAATTCCGATATTCGCGGGCTCGTTGATGACCGTGATGAGAAGATAGGTAAGAAAATCCGTGATGCAGAAATTAAGAAAGTCCCTTATATGCTGATTATCGGAGAGAAGGAAGAGGCAGATGGAACCGTATCAATTCGTCAGCATGGCAAAGGAGATCAGGGAAGTATGAGTGTTCAGGACTTATCTGATCGAATTAACAAGGAAATCAACGATATGTTGAATGCATAATTAAGAGTAGATTAATTTAAAATTTTACAGCTATAGCAACATCATTTAATCGTCCGTGGAACCGCGGACCGGTAAAAAAGGAAGCAGAACATCGCATCAACGATAAAATTCGTGCGTCGCGAGTTCGTTTAGTCGGAGAAGGTGGCGAGCCTACCGTAGTTTCTATTGAAGAAGCCCTAAAACTTGCAGAAGATAAAGGGTTAGACTTAGTAGAAATCGCAGCGCAAGCAGATCCTCCGGTTTGTAAGATTGTAGATTATCAAAAGTTCTTATACGAGCGCAAGAAGAAAGAAAAAGAAACGAAGGCAAAAGCTGCTAAACAAGTTTTGAAAGAAGTTCGATTTGGCCCTAATACCGATGAACATGACTTCAACTTCAAAGTAAAGCATGCCATTAAGTTCTTAGAAGAAGGGGCAAAAGTAAAGGCTTATGTTCACTTTAGAGGAAGAGCAATTGCATACAAAGAGAAGGGGGAAATTATCCTTTTGAAATTTGCGCAAGAGCTTCAAGAGTATGGAAAGGTGGAATTAATGCCAAAGTTGGAAGGAAACAGAATGTTCATTCACATTGCACCACTTCCAAACAAAAAAGTAGTAAAGCCAGCAAAAAATAACGATGCTGCTGAATAATTAGAAAAACGAAGTCAATAAAAATAAATTCAAAATGCCTAAAATGAAATCCAACTCTAGTGCGAAAAAGCGTTTCAAGCTTACAGGCACTGGAAAGATCAAAAGAAAGCATGCTTTCAAGCGTCACATCTTGACGAAGAAAGACACAGACCGTAAGCGTCACTTAACTGCATCTGGACTTGTTCATGAGTCTGATGAGTTCCGTGTTAAGCGTATGTTGTGTGTAGCTTAATTGATCACAAAAAAACAAAAACAAATTAATTTCTAACCCGGTAAATAGCTTAAAGTCCCGAAAGGGCGCTATCGCCAAAAAACAAAAACATTATGCCACGTTCAGTCAATCATGTGGCCTCAAAGGCAAAACGTAAAAAGGTTTTAAAACTTGCCAAAGGTAATTGGGGTTCACGTAAAAATGTATGGACGGTTGCCAAAAACACCGTCGAAAAAGGTTTACAATACGCTTACCGCGATCGTAAAGCTAAAAAACGCAGTTTCCGTGCTCTATGGATTCAGCGTATCAATGCAGCAGCTCGCATGCATGGAATGTCTTACTCTCAATTTATGGGTGCTATCCATAAGAGTCATGTAGACATCAACCGTAAAGTCTTAGCAGACTTAGCGATGAATAATCCGCAGGCTTTCGAAGCCATCTTAAATTCGGTAAAATAAAAAATCAGACTTCGTTAAAAATCCTCCTTTACGGGAGGATTTTTTTTTGAATCAACAATCAAATAAAAATGCAAAAGCACACCTTTCAGTTAACAGCTGAATTCATTGAACTTATCAAATTATTAAAATTATTGGGCATTGCAGAGCACGGAAGTGAAGCAAAAATGATGGTCGATAATGAGGAGATACGACTAAACGGAAATATAGAAACTCGTTATAGAGCCAAACTACGTGCTGGGGACAAAATACTAATTAGTGATGAGATTGAAATTACTATCGAGTAACCTTCACTCCTCCACTTACACGTTGTAAACCTTCTTTTGCCGCTTTATAATCTTTACGGACGGAAAGAGCCTGGTTATAATCAGTGGCTGCTGCTGCTACATTTCCTAGTGCTTCGTAACATAACCCTCTATTAAAAGATGCTTCTGCATAATTGGGGTCGATGTTTAGTGCATCTGTATAATGCTTTATCGCAACATCATAAATTTTCAGGTATTCATAATGGACAAAACCTAATGCAAAATGCGCTCTCAAGTCTTTAGGATTAATCTCAAGACAATTGGTATAATCCTGAATAGCCTTGTCGAAATCACCTGCAATATCCTGATAAAACAATCCTCGGTCGTAATAAATATCAGCTACTTTAGGATTTGCTCTTAGTGCCGCGTCATAATATTGAACTGCCAACTTATTCTTTTTTGCATGATACATCATGGCAATCTGCAAATAGGAATTAAAGTCTTTTGGATTTTGCTCAGTTGCTGTTTGAAAACTTGAAATGGCCTTTGCGGTATCACCCATATCACGGTAACACATCCCTCTGAAAAAATAAGCTGGTGAACTATTAATATCAATCTTAATAACCTCATCAATTTGGGCTAATGCTTCTTTGTACTGCGTCGCATAAAAATAAAGTTCGGCAAGTTTCTGATGTGCATCTTTATTTTTAGGATCTAAGGATAAACATTTTTCTAAGGCTGATTTTGACTTTGCTACTTTACTGGCTGCAAAATGTGCATCTGCAAGAGTTAAGAAGTAATCGGCTTTAGTTGTATCAATTGAAAGCGCCTGATTCATGTCGATTAATGCATTTCCTACGTCTTTACGCTGCAAATGCAACTTAGCACGCTGATTATACAAATCTGCATTTTTCGGGTCCTCTCCTATTTTCAAACTTATTTCTGCAATTTGCTTTCCTAAAGCAGTAGTATCTTTAACAGTATTTGCTTTTTGATTGCCTTTTTTAGATGTTCCTCCACAAGAAACCAAGAGAGTAAAAATGGCTAACATCAAAAGTTGAGATAAGTAGTTTGTATATTTCTTCGACATAATTTTTCTGATTCACAAATCTAATTGAAATCGACAATTAAGAGCATAAAAAAAGGGTAAAACCTTCGCTTTACCCTTTTCAACCAATAAAAATATTTTAGTTCGCAGCTAGCGCTTCACGAATTTTGTTTTCGATTTCGTCGCATAACTCTGGATT
>CAINEC010000098.1 GCA_903847585.1 uncultured Bacteroidota bacterium | reverse complement strand
CGGAAACGCACAGGTGTCTGTAACTTCAGGTTCTGGCCCTTATACGTATGCTTGGACACCTTCGGGAGGAAATGGAGCAACAGCAAATAATTTGATTGCTGGTAATTATTCTGTTAATGTGACTGATGCGAATGGTTGTACATCAAACACCTCAGTAGTAATTACTGAGCCTACAATATTAAGTGTTGTAACAAGCAACACATCGTCTTCATGTGGTCAGTTAAATGGAAGCGCTAGTGTGAACGTAACAGGAGGTGCAGGTGGTTATTCTTATTTATGGTCGAATGGCCAAACAGGATCAAGTATTAATAATGTATTGCCTGGTGCATTTGCTGTAACAATTACAGATGGGAATGGATGTACTAATTCAACGACTGTAAATGTTGGTAGTATTGGTGGTCCAACAGTAGCTATTTCGAGCAGTACTAATGTAAGTTGTTTTGGTGGTACTAATGGAAGTGCACAAGTGAATGCGAACGCAGGGGTTGGACCGTATACATATGCTTGGATACCATCTGGTGGAAGCAATGCTGTAGCTTCGAATCTTTCTGCAGGAAATTATTCAGTTAATGTGACAGATGCGAATGGATGTACTTCTTCAGCATCAATCGTAATTACAGAGCCTACGGTTTTAAATATTCAAACAACAAGTACGCAATCAAGCTGCGGACAAGCAAATGGTAGTGCAAGTGTCAATGTTTCAGGTGGGGTAGGAGGCTATTCTTATTTATGGAACGGAGCACAAACAAGTCCTTCGATTAATAATGTTTCAGCAGGAAATTATACTATTACTGTTACTGATGGAAATGGATGTACATCATCAACATCAGTAAGCATTTCAAACATTGGCGGACCTACTGTTTCAATTGCAAATAGTAATAATGTTAGTTGTTATGGTGGTACTAACGGTAGCGCACAGGTGAACATAAGTTCAGGTACTGGTCCTTTTACGTATGCGTGGGCACCTTCAGTAGGAAATGGTGCAACAGCGAGTAATTTAATCGCCGGTAATTATTTGGTCAATGTAACCGATGCTAATGGCTGTACTTCATCAACATCAATTACAATAACGCAACCAACACAATTAGCTGTTGCAATTCCTTCTTCAACAAATGTGTTGTGTTATGGGACTTCGACAGGCTCAGCCACTTCGGTAGCGTCGAATGGCACAGCTGGATATACTTATCAATGGAGTAATGGTGGAGCTACTGCAACTATCAATAATCTAACGGTGGGGACATACACTGTTACAGCAACAGACGCAAATGGATGTACAATATCTACATCAACAATTATTAATCAACCAACAATTCTATCCCTTTCAAATATAAATTCGCAAAATGTTTCATGTTTTGGTTTGTCGAATGGTTCAGCATCATTGACAGCAAATGGTGGTACATCGCCATACCAATACAATTGGAATCCTTCAGTTTCATCAACTGGTAATGCAATTAATTTAGCAGCAGGCAATTTTAATGTGACCGTTACTGATGCGAATGGATGTTCTTCAAGTCATTCGTTTGTAATCACTCAGCCAAGTGCAATTCAAACAAACACTACTATTGTTGATGCAAATTGTTTTGGTAGCAGCACAGGTTCAATCGCTGCGAATGTATCAGGGGGGGGGAGTCCTTATGCTTACAATTGGTCGAATGGATCAACAGGCTCATCAATTTCTTCATTGCCTACAGGTAATTATTCTTTGACTGTTACTGATGCTAATGGTTGCACTGATTTAACAACTTGGTCGGTAAATGAACCGCAGGATTTAACTTCAACTATTACCTCTTCTGATGTGAGCTGTTACGGAAGTACAGATGGTGCAATTCAAGTGGCAGTGAATGGTGGAACTCCAGCTTATCAGATTTCATGGACGCCTTCCAACAGCGGATTTAATTTAACAAACCTACCTGCTGGATTATATTCAGCTATAATTACTGATGCTAACGGTTGTACACATACCCTTGCAAAATCAATTGCGCAGCCACTACAAATTGCAGTTAATGCAAATACGCCTTCAACACTTTGTATCGGACAATCACAAACACTTTCATTATTAGTAAGTGGTGGTAATCCTTCATACTCTTATTTGTGGAGTAATCAACAGACAACTTCATCAATTAATGTTTCGCCATCTACAACCACAAATTACTCAGTTGTTGTTACAGACGCAAATGGTTGTACTGCATCTTTAAATAATTTATTGGTGAATGTTCATCCTCCATTACAATTGAACCTTACAGCAAATAATGATACAATCTGCGTTGGACAAAGCTCTACTTTAAGTGCATTGGCTTCTGGTGGTAACGGTGGCCCTTATGCATATTCATGGAATAATGGATTGAGCAGTAGTTCGCAAAATGTGACTCCTACGCAAACTAGTTCGTATATAGTATCCGTTAGTGATGGATGTACAACACCAAATGCGCAGCAAACAATCAATGTTGTTGTTAATCCAATACCATCGCCATCATTTACACCTGGAAATATTCAAGGATGTAGTCCCGTAAGCGCGGTGTTTAATATGACTTCTGCAAGCGGGCCAGGCAATTCGTATTTGTGGAATTTTGGAGACAACACTTCTTCAACAGCCATTAATCCTATTCATCAGTATGCAACGGCAGGTTCATTTAATGTTACGCTTACGATTACAAACCAGTATGGTTGTTCTGCTTCAATAACGAATAATAATGTGGTAAATGTTTATCCAAAGCCTATCGCCAAATTCACTCCTGATCCAAGCGAAACACAACTGATAACAGCAAATATCAATTTCAATAATTACAGCATAGGTGCATCCTATTACAATTGGAATTTTGGTGATAATATCACATCAACTGATTTTAGTCCATCGCATATGTATAGTGATACTGGACTTTTTGAAGTTCGATTGATTGCATCTTCGCAACAACAATGTCGCGATACGGCTTATGAATACGTTCACATTGTCGGAAGTTTCAGCTTCTGGTGTCCGAGTGCATTTTCGCCAAACGACGATTTGAAAAATGATGGGTTTACTGGTTATGGAGTAGGGATTAAATCTGCAACTTTTACCATCTTTAATCGATGGGGGGAGAAGATTTATTTTTCCGATAACTTGGCCAATCCTTGGGATGGTTCATTCTGGAATGAGGGCAATCGTTGTCCTGAAGATGTTTATGTATACCTGTTCGATGTAGTATCTGAAGATAATGAACATCATAAATACACCGGCCGTGTTTCATTGGTAAAGTAGTATGTATTAACTTCGCATGTAATTATGCAAGTCGATACTAAAGCAATCAATGGCATCCTTGATTCATTGGATGAAGACAAGGCCAAAGTAGTTACTAAACTATTCAACACGATTAAAAAATCTTTGCCTAAAGGGTTCGAAGCTGCTCTTTCTTATGGCATGATTTCATTTGTAGTTCCTTTTGATTTATATCCCAAAGGATATCATTGTAAACCCTCCCTGCAGTTGCCATTTATTAGTCTGGCGGCCCAGAAGAATTTTATTGCTATTTATCATATGGGTATTTATGCAAATCCTGATTTAATGGATTGGTTCGTGAAAAGTTATACAGAACTAAACATTGGTAAATTAGACATAGGTAAAAGTTGTATCCGTTTTAAAAAGCTGGATAATATTCCTTATGATTTGATTGGAACCCTTTGCTCTAAAATGAGTCCGCAGGATTGGATTACTTGCTATGAATCTGCATTTTTAAAAACTAAAAAATAATTTAAAGTGGCTGTTAAAAAATTAATTAAATACGGAGCTATTGTTCCTTCTGCATTATCCGGAAATACAACTCCTGAAAGCGAATTCTTGTTGCAAGAAATTTTGTTTAATGAAAAAGGAAATGTGGTTGTCGATTCAAAATATGATCAGGAGGGTGAACTGGAAGAGCGGCATTCTTATGCCTTTAATCAACAAGGTTCGTTGATTGATCATACAGTAGAAATGCCCTTAGATGATGTGGTTGAAAAATTCGTTCACGAACGAAATGAAGCAGATCAATTAACCATTGTAACAAAATTTTATGGAGATGAATCAGGAGAGCGTACTGTTTATGTTTACAATGAAAACAATCTGCCTATCGAAATAACTTATTATGATGCTGATGGGGAGAAAGAGTCAATTGAGAATTATCAATACAACGAAAAGCAAGATGTAGTTGAGAAAAAAGTTATGTCGTTTTTTGATGATGCACAAAATAAAACGCATCAGTATGAATATAACGATAAAGGTTTGTTGATGCAGTATGTTGTAACAAGTGAGAATGATAAAACAATTACAGCTTATACTTATAATACGCATGATCTCGAAGAGCGTTGTATTCAAAATAATGCTAATGGAAAGAAGTTGTTAGAAATCACTTCCGAATATGATGATAATTTACGCTTGATTAAAAAAGTAACAAAAGGTTATTATACTCGAATTACTGCACTTGCCTATGATGATCATGGTCGCATCATTGAAGAGTTGTTATCTGATGAAAACAACTTTGTGATTGCTCGAAATGCTTTTCACTATAATGAAGCTGGTAGGGTAGAGGAAGAAGTAGTGTATGAAACTGACTTGACTCGTGCAGGTCGTGATACTCACATGATTCTTCGTTATGAGTATGAATTGTTTTAATTCTGAAAAACATTCTTGAATTGATTTTTGTTGTAAAGAAAAAATAAAATGGCGTTTAAAGATTTAGCAGCGTTTATTACCTTTTTGGAATCGAAAGGAGAGCTGGTGCGAATTAAAGAATATGTGAATCCTGAATTGGAAATTGCTGAAATTACCGACCGCGTTTCAAAAGTATATGGCCCCGCTTTATTATTTGAAAATACGGGATATGACTTCCCTGTTTTAATTAACTCGATGGGTACCGAGAAACGTATGGCAATGTCTCTTGGAGTTGATAATCTGGATGAAATCGGACATGATATAGAGAATTTATTCAAGACATTAACTGGGCCGAAAAACTCTATGTTCGAAAAGTTGAAAGTCATACCTCAACTTGGAGAAATTGCTTCGTGGATGCCTAAAACTGTGAAAGGGAAAGGGGCTTGTCAGGAAGTCGTAATGAAAGATCCTGATGTAACTAAACTCCCTGTTTTAAAATGCTGGCCAGAAGATGGCGGACCATTTATCACACTTCCTGTCATTCAAACAAAAGATCCGCTTACAGGAATTCGTAATGTGGGATTGTATCGAATGCAGGTATTTGGACCAACGCTTACAGGTATGCATTGGCACCGACATAAGGTTTCTGCGCGACATTTTAATGAATATAAAAAATTAGGAAAGCGGATGCCCGTAGCCGTTACAATCGGTGGTGATCCTGCATTGACCTATTCAGCAACAGCACCTCTTCCTGATGGAGTAGATGAATTTATGCTGGCTGGATTTTTACGCAAGAAAAAAGTAGAGTTAGTAAAATGTTTAACTATCGATATGGAAGTCCCTGCCGATGCAGACTTCGTAATTGAGGGATATGTTGATCCTGAAGAGGATTTTATCTGGGAAGGACCATTCGGCGATCATACCGGTTATTATTCTTTGGCTGATTACTATCCGCGTTTTCATATTACTGCTATTACGCATAAAAAGAATCCTGTTTATCTAACTACAATCGTAGGAATTCCTCCGCAAGAAGATGCATGGATTGGTAAAGCAACTGAACGTATTTTCTTAGCGCCAATTAAAATGACGGCGGTTCAGGAAATTGTCGATATGATTCTTCCTGTTGAAGGAGTGTTTCATAATCTGGTAATTGTGAAAATCAAAAAGGATTATCCCGGTCAGGCATTAAAAGTAATGAATGCATTATGGGGCGCAGGCCAAATGATGTTTACGAAGATGATGATTGTAGTAGATGGTGATGTGAATATTCATAATTCGGTAGAGGTGGCGCAATACATTGCAGAAAACGTAGATGTAGCACGTGATATAATTTTTAATCAAGGACCAACAGATGTATTAGATCATAGTTGTTCAACCATGGCCTTTGGAGGCAAAATGGGAATTGATGCAACCAAGAAGTTGAAAGAAGAATTAGTAGATAGTCCAACTCCAAATGTGAATTCCGTTTTTTCAAATGATGAATTAACTGCTATTCATGCTGAGTTGAAAAATCATGCAGAGATTATTCATGTAAATGATACATTGCTTTCAATGGGTATTCCTCTCATGTTTGTTTCTATTGAGAAAAACAGAAAGGGTCATGTGAAAAATCTGGCTAAAACAATTTTTAATTCTCCAGCTTTGAAGAAAGTGAAAGTGTTAATTTTTCTTGAAGCGAATATGGATATTTCAAGTGTTGCAGACGCAGTATGGCG
>CAINEC010000097.1 GCA_903847585.1 uncultured Bacteroidota bacterium | reverse complement strand
GTGGTGCAGGATTATATTTCTGATAAACTCATCAGCAATATCAGCATGACAAAGGATATTAAGTTCGATTACGTACTTATTCAAATGCCAGAGACCAAAGAACGAGTTTCGCTAAATTGGCATCTAACGGAAAAAGAAAAAAACTTATTGATTACTGGTATTTACTCCAACAATAACAAAGTAGAAATCGCCAAACTGAAATCGCTAATAAAAGCTAATTAATAAGCGTTCAGCTCTAAAAGCAACTTAATAAATCTTTCTTTAGGTAAGAAATTTTTCTCTAAAGCTGCCGACATCGGAACTGGAGTATCCAATGCACCAATACGCACAGGAGGAGCATCTAAATAAGGGAAACACTTTTCGGCTATACGTGCCGTTATCTCACCTCCTATTCCACCTGTCTGAGTATCTTCATGCATCACAATCACCTTCCCTGTTTTCTTTACTGAATTTAAAACAGCTTCTTCATCCCAAGGCAACAACGTGCGCAAGTCAATTATTTCAGCATCAATTTCAGGATGTAGTTGTAAAGCTTCAATAGCCCAATGAACTCCTAATCCGTAAGTGATAATTGATAAATCATTTCCTTCTCTTACTGTTTTTGCTTTACCAATTTCGATAGTGTAATAATCATCATACACATCTTCATTAATACTTCTATAAAGTGCTTTATGCTCAAAATACATAACAGGATTCGGATCTTCAATTGAAGCAGCCAACAATCCTTTAGCATCCGAAGGAAAAGCAGGATAAACTATTTTCAAACCAGGCACATGGAAAAACCAAGCTTCTGTTGATTGCGAATGAAACGGACCTGCTGCTACACTAGCCCCAGTTGGCATGCGTACAACAACATCTGCATTTTGCCCCCAACGGTAATGCGTCTTTGCAAGGTTATTTACAATCTGATTAAATCCACAAGTAACGAAATCGGCAAACTGCATTTCTACAATCGATTTATATCCGTTGATGGAAAGTCCTAAACCAGTCCCCACAATTGCCGACTCACACAAAGGAGTATTACGAACTCGTCCTTTACCAAACTCCTCCACAAATCCTGCAGTAGCTTTAAATGCACCACCATACTCTGCAACATCCTGTCCCATGATTACTAAATTAGAATGGCGTTGCATTGCCTGACGCATAGCATCGGTGATCGCATCTAAAAATCGCTTATCACTTTTTATATTACTAACGGCAGGGATTACCGAATTTGTTGCTGGCGCAAACATATCAGCTAATTCCGTATCTGTATTTACATCTACATCAGGCTCTGAAAAACTAATTTCTAAACCTTCTTCAATCTCTTCTTTAATACCAGCACGAACCATCTCTACAAAATCAGCATCTATTATCTTTTCATCCAGTAAATAAGATTCGTAATTCTTGATAGGGTCTTTTCTACCCCATACATCAAACAGTTCTTGTGGGACATACTTCGTACCTGAAGCCTCTTCATGTCCGCGCATACGGAATGTCATACACTCTAACAAAACAGGACGAGGATTTTCACGCATCGATGCTGAGAGATTAGAAACTGTTTTATAAACTTCTAAAATATTATTTCCATCTACCTGCACGCCTTCTATTCCATAACCAATAGCTTTATCAATAAACTGCTTGCAACGAAACTGCTCGCTGCTAGGCGTAGATAATCCGTAACCATTATTCTCAATAATAAATATCACAGGCAAATTCCAAACAGCAGCCACATTAATGCTTTCATGAAAATCACCTTCACTTGTTGCACCATCACCTGTAAAAACAGCTGTTACTTTTTTATCTCCACGAAGTAAATTCGCTAATGCCACTCCATCAGCAACTCCCATCTGCGGACCAAGATGAGAAATCATCCCAACAATTTTAAACTCTTGCGTTCCCATGTGAAAAGAGCGATCACGACCTTTTGTAAATCCTGATGGTTTACCTGTGAACTGAGAGAACAATCTATTTAAAGGAATACCACGTACAGTAAATATTCCGAGATTACGATGCATTGGTAAAATATACTCTTGCTTATCTAAAGCCATTGCAGTACCCACAGAGATCGCTTCTTGTCCGATACCACTAAACCACTTCGCCAATTTACTCTGACGTAAAAGCACCAACATCTTCTCTTCAATCATGCGTGGCTTTAAAAGCGCTTTGTATAAATCGATGAGTTGTTCATCGGAAAGATTCGTTCTATCGAATACTATTGGAGTCTCTGCAGTTATCATAGCT
>CAINEC010000096.1 GCA_903847585.1 uncultured Bacteroidota bacterium | reverse complement strand
ATTCCGGACCTTTTTTATTGATAATTCTTTGAGAATTAGTTAGTACCAGTTTCAGTACCTGCAGTTTCAGTACCTGCAGTTTCAGTACCTGCAGTTTCTGGAGCTGACATATCTCCTTCTGGAGCAGCAGTTTCAGTAACTTCAGTTGAATCTGTTGCAGCTTCTTCAGTTTTAGCTCCACCGCAAGATGATAATGCAACAACGAAAGTTGCAACAGCAAAGAATGTGAATAATTTTTTCATTTTGTTTGTTTTTGATTTTGGTTAAACTTACTGCTTAATACCCCAATTAAATTTATGTAACCCAATTTTTAATCGATTTTTTGAAATTATTTGCAAATAGTTGAAAATCAATATAAAAAATTAAACAAAGAGATGGGTTACAATAAATTAATTGCTGACATTTGCTTTTATAAAGGGTTACCTTTTTAAATAAAACGAATTAAAGACAAACCAGCATGAATCAGGTTCAACCTGTTGCCGAAATTCAAGTATTGGAACTACTCCAGGCAGGAGATGATAAAACCCTTAAAATCGTTTATCGTCAGAATTACCAAACGGTAGTAAGTTTCATCTTAAACAACGGCGGCTCCCTGCAAGAAGCAAAAGATACTTATCAGGAAACAATTATTGTTTTTTGTGAAAAGTTAAAGCAGGATGGATTTGAGTTAAACTGTAGCATTAAAACGTTCTTGTATTCTATTGGTCGCCGCCTTTGGCTAAAACAGCTAAAACGTAAGTCACGTTTTACAACAGAAGAGCTCAATGATAGTGAAGATTATCTTCCCATTGAAGAAGATAAAACAGATGAGCGCGAAGAGCAATTCTACGCAATGAATCAAGCGCTCGAGCAACTAGGCGAACCTTGTAGATCAATTCTAAAAGACTTTTACATCAATGGTAATAGTATGGAAGAGATCACACAAAAATTTGGATATACGAATGCTGATAATGCAAAGAATCAGAAGTATAAATGTTTGAAACGACTCAAAAAGAGTTTTTTCGAAGTCTTTAATAACGGAATAGTAACCAATGAAGAACTCCAGAGAGATTGATGAGATTATAGAAAGATACTGTTTCGGGGAATTAACCCCCGAGGAGCTTCGCATTTTTGAGCAATGGTTAGAGAATGATCCTCAATTGTCTGCATCAGTAAATGATTTTTTATCTTTAAAAGACGCTTTTGAAAATTATCGTGAACGATTAGCACTAAAAAAGAAAATAGAGCAAATTCACGAAGAGGTAGAATACGACTTATTCAATGCACCTGCACCATTAAAAGTAGTAAAGTCAGGTAAGTCTTCACGAGTTATTTTTGGAAAGGAAAGAAGTTATTTTTCGATAGCAGCAGCAGTCAGCGTTTTCTTATTGAGCGCAGTTTCTTTATCACTTTGGATATTTGGAAGCGGATCTTCAAAAAATCAAAATGCCTACCGTGAATTACGTCGTGAGGTAGAAAAGATTAAAAAGAATCAGAAGGAAATTATCAAAGGAATTAATGCCGATGATGTTAAAGGTGACCTTAAACAATTCACAGGAACAGGTTTCGCAATTACGAAAGATGGATATGTTTTAACAAGCTATCACGTTGTTCAAGATGCAAAGCAAATTTATTTGAGTAATGAAGCTGTTGGTCAATTACAAGCTGAAGTCGTTTACTCAGATAAAGCTCTTGACTTAGCAATGCTGAAAGTGAAAGAAGATAGTTTCCCGGGATTTAAAGAAATTCCATTTTCAATTAAAAAATCTATTTCTGATCCAGGAGAAAAAGTTTTTACACTTGGTTTTCCTCGTGAAGATTTAGTATTCGGAGATGGTTCTATTAGCTCTTATACCGGATACGAAGGTGATACTACAGCTTATCAAATTAGTATTCCTGTTAACCCAGGTAATTCTGGCGGACCATTATTCGATAACCAAGGTAATTTAATTGGAATTATCAGTGGTAAAAATGAATCGGCAGAAGGTGCTTCATTTGCTGTAAAGTCTAAGTGGATTAACGACTATATTAATTCAAGAAATGATCAAAATAATATCCTTTTACCAACGAATAAGTTTTTAGTTGGAGTTGATCGCGCATCTCAAATCAAAAGGATAAAAGATGTGGTTTTTATGGTTAGGGTTTTTAACTAAGAACTTGAAAATAAAAAATTAAGCGGGCCTCATAAAGTCCGCTTTTTTATTGCCTTAACTTTAACATTTTATATCAAACCCTTTACTTAACTTTGCGAGCAAATAATTTATTTATGAAATTTATTTATCGGTCTGTTCAGATAATGCTGGTTGTAATACTGGCTAATCCGATAAGCGGCTTTTCTCAAAAACAATGGACCTTGCAAGAATGTGTTGACTATGCAGTGCAACATAACTTAACAGTTAAACAACAATTTATCGCAACCGTATCTCAAGAGAATGCTGTCAATCAAAGTTTTTATTCTTTTTTCCCAACGTTAAATGCATCAGGAAGTGGTAGCTTTAACTGGGGTAGGTCGGTAGATCCTTTTTCTTATACGTTCACGAACGCAGAAATTAAATCCATCAATCCTTCTTTAAGTTCTAGCGTTACAATTTTCAACGGATTTCAATTGCAAAATACGCTGAAGCAGAGCAAGCTGAATTTCATGGCAGGTCAAAATGATTTAAAGAAAATTCAGAATGATATTTCATTGAGTGTTGTATCTGCTTACTTACAGTATTTATATACGAAAGAACAACTTAAACTTACTCAAGGCCGTGTTACTGAATCGCAAAAGCAACGTGATCGTGTTAAGGCGATGACAGATGCTGGTGTAATGACACAAGGAAACTTACTGGACTCCGAATCGCAATTAGCAAATGAAGAATTAAATAATATCACAGCCGAAAATCAAAATACAATTGCACGACTTTCTCTTACACAATTACTCGAATTGGATAGTGTTGCTAATTTTGATATCGTGACTCCAACAGTTGATATTCCTACTTCATCGGTTATGAATTCAACAGCCGATCAGTTGTTTCAATTAGCAATTTCACACTTGCCAGAAATTAAAAGTGCAACTTTCAAAGAAGAAAGTGCTTTGACATCGGTAAGTATAGCAAGAGGTAGCTATATGCCACGTTTAACAATGTTCGGATCTTTATCTACTGGATATTCGAGTACTACTCGTAATTTAGATGGCACTCCTCAGTACTTAGGATTTTTTCCTACAGGATATGTAACAGCATCTGGCGAAGATGTATTAGCCCCAGCTTTCAAAACGAATTATGTGAAAACTCCTTTATCAACGCAGTTTGATAATAATGTTACAAAAGCCGTAGGTGTTAGTTTGAGTATTCCAATCTTCAATGGATTTTCATCTCGCTATAGAGTAAGCAACGCTAAGTTGAATTTGTTATCTGCCGAAACATCACTTCAACAAACAAAAAATACAGTTTTTAAAAGTGTACAACAGGCAGTAGCTGATGCTAACGCGGCTCAGAAAAAATACCAAGCACTTTCTAAAAGTGTAACTGCACTTACCGAGGCTTATATGTATGCTGAAAAAAGATATAATGCCGGACTTACAAGTTCGTTAGAGTTTCTAACGGCTACGAATAACCTAACTCGTGGTAAGGTAGAATTGTTGCAGGCAAAATTCGATTTGATATTTAAAATTAAAGTACTTGATTTTTATGCAGGCAATCCGCTTGCATTCTAACATATTATCTTATGAAAAAGAAAATAGGAATTGCGGTCGTTATTGTTATTATTGGATTAGTCGTAGCAAAAAAAGTTGGATGGATTGGTTCTAATGATGCAGTTAAAATTAGTGTTGAATCAGCCTCGAAGCGCGATATCGTAGAAACAGTTTCTGCAAGTGGAAAGGTACAGCCTGAAAAAGAAATTAAAATTAGTGCCGATGTATCTGGTGAGATAGTAGAGCTTTATGTGAAAGAAGGTGACGTTGTAAAAAAGGGCACTTTGCTTTGTAAAATAAATCCTGAAATTTATTTATCGAGTCTTGATCGTGCAGAAGCAGCAGTGAATGGTTCAGTAGCAAACCTTTCAAGCAGTAAATCTCGTTTAGCGCAAGCAGAATCACAATTTCAAAAGGCAGAGTTGACTTACAATCGAAATAAAAAATTGTTCGAAGACAAGGTTATTTCTTCTCAGGATTTCGAATCGATTAAGTCAGCTTTTGAAGTGGCAAAATCAGAAGTAGACGCAGCTCGAATGGCAATTGCTTCATCAGAATTTACTATCAAGAGTTCACAAGCAAGTTTAAAAGAATCACGAGAGAATTTAAATAAGACCAATATTTATGCTCCTGTTGATGGAACTGTTTCAAAGTTAAGCAAGGAAAAAGGAGAGCGTGTAGTAGGGACTAATATGATGGAAGGAACGGAAATTATGCGTCTTGCTAATTTGAATGAGATGGAAGTGAGTGTTGATGTAAGTGAAAGCGATATTGTACGTGTTTCAAGAGGCGATACTGCTGAAATTGAAATTGACGCATACCTTGGAAGAAAGTTCAAAGGAGTTGTAACAGAGGTTGCCAATTCAGCTTCAGTTTCTGGAGTACAGTCAACAGATCAGGTAACAAACTATACTGTTAAAGCAAGAATTTTACGTGAATCGTATCAGGATTTATTAGAGGGTAAGTCCGCCGACTTTAGTCCTTTCCGTCCTGGTATGTCAACGACAATTGATATTATTACTAATCGTGTTGCAAGTGTTTTATCTGTTCCAATTGCAGCAGTTACAACACGTGATACATTAAAATCTGATAGTAAAAAAGTTACTGAAGTGACCAACGCTAAAGTGAAAGAATGTGTGTTTGTAGTAGTGGATGGTAAAGTAAAAATGAAGTTTGTGAAAACGGGTATTCAAGATAATATGAATATTCAGATTTTAGAAGGAATAACAGCGGATGATAAAGTTGTAACGTCACCATTTAGAGCAATCTCTAAAACTTTAAAAGACGGTGATATTGTTAAGGTGGTTGCAAAAGAAGAGTTGTTCGCAGTAGAAGAGTAATGATATTACATATTGAAACAGCCACCGATATTTGTTCTGTTGTTTTAGCAGATAATGGTGTTGTTATTGCCGAAAAAACTTCTGAACCTATTCGTGATCACGCTTCTTCGCTGGCCGTTTTTATTGATGAAATTTTAAAAGAAAACAACATCAAACCATCAGTATTAAAAGCAATTGCTGTAAGTAAAGGTCCTGGAAGTTATACTGGTTTGCGTATTGGAGTTTCTACCGCAAAAGGTTTATGTTATGCATTGAATATTCCTCTTATTGCTATTGCCACAACTCAATCTATGGCAAATCAATATTATCTTAAACATTCAAATTATAACGGTTACGTAGTACCGCTTTTAGATGCCCGTCGAATGGAAGTGTATGGTGCTGTCTATAATCAACAATTGCAAGAAGTTCATCCAATAGTAGCAGAAATTCTACATAACGAAAGTTTTTCATTTCAATCCGAAGTAAATTACATGCTCATCGGAAGTGGTGCAGCTAAATCAATTTCATTTTTTGAGAGTAAACCTAATGTTACTATCGACGAGCATTTTTCAGTTTCGGCGATTGGGTTAGTAGAGCCAGCTTTTAAGGCTTATCAAGAAAATGCATTTGAAGACGTTGCTTACTTCGAGCCTTTCTACCTTAAAGACTTTGTTAGTCCGCATTTTAAACCGGAAAACTAAAAAATGTTTGGTTTGTTGTAAGGATTAGTATTTTCATACGACTAATCTGAAAACAAGCAATTATGAAACAGTATTTAATCAGTTTAGCAGGTGCAATCATATTAATGTCATGCACCAATCCTGACAAAGGAAGTCAGAGAAATTCAGATCAGTTAAACAACAATCAAAAAGGTAAAATTATGGAAACAAAAAATTTAGATACCGCTACATTCGGTGGAGGATGTTTCTGGTGCGTAGAAGCTGTTTATCAGCAGTTAAATGGTGTTGTATCTGTAGCCAGTGGCTATTCAGGAGGTCCGCGTGCAAATCCATCGTATGAGCAGGTTTGCAGTGGTGCAACAGGACATGCAGAGGTAGTGCAAATTGTTTACGATACAACTAAAATTTCTTTTGATGAATTGTTGCAAGTATTTTGGACTGTTCACGATCCAACAACTTTAAATCGTCAGGGTGCTGATGTTGGTACGCAATATCGTTCAGTGGTGTTCTATCACAACGAACATCAAAAGGAATTGACAAAATCGTACATCGAAAAATTAAATGCTGAACATGCATACGACAATCCTGTAGTAACTGAAGTAAGTCCGTTCACCATTTTTTATAAAGCAGAAGATTATCATCAGAACTATTATAACGACAATAAAAATCAGCCTTATTGTTCATTCGTAATACAACCTAAGGTAGAGAAGTTCAAAAAGGTATTTGGAGATAAATTGAAAAAGTAAATTCAAAAAAATAGTTCTAATAAAAACGGGGAGTTAAGCTCCCCGTTTTTATTTAGTTAATCTTGAAATGTTGCTTGGCCATTTCTGTGACTGCGCTGCCAATTGCTAAGCAGGCCGTAGCAGCTGGTGATGGGGCATTTAAAACATGCAATGCATTATCGCTATGTACAATTTTAAAGTCATCAATCATTTGTCCTGATGAGTCTAACGCCATCGCACGTACGCCCGCTCTTCCAGGAACAATATCTTCCATTTTTAATTCAGGAATTAATCGTTGAAGTCGCTGTAAAAACAATCGCTTGCTAAATGCTCTGCGGTATTCATCTAGACCAAATTGCCAGTGCTTAAAGAATAATTTCCAGGTGCCGCCGTAACTTAATGCATCAACAGTATCAGTTAAATTGAAATCTGTTTTTCCATATCCTTCACGCTTAAATACAAATACCGCATTTGGTCCGCACTCAGTAGGGTGATTAATCATTCTTGTAAAATGCACTCCTAAGAATGGGAACTGTGGATTAGGCACAGGATAAATCAAATGTTTGACTTTATGTTTTGCATCTTCGGTTAATTCGTAATAATCACCTCTGAAACCAACAATCTTCATATCAGGATCAACACCATCTTTTTTTGCAATGCGATCTGTTTGTAGACCGGTGCAATTTACGATATAGTCAGAAGTGAAATTTCCTTTCGGAGTTACAACTGTTGTTTTCCCATCAGCTTTTACAAAGCTTGTAACTTCATGTTCTAATGCAACGCGACTACCAGGAAATTTTTGTTCTATTAAGTCAGCAAGCACTTTACATACGCCAACAAAATCAATAATACCTGTACATCCAACACGAATACCTTCAATGCCTGCGCAATACGGTTCAATTTCTTTGATTTTATCCGCCGAAATCAACTCGATATCTTCAACTCCATTTTGCAAGCCATGGTTGAACACTTTATGCATATGAGGTAATTCAGAAGGGTCAGTCGCTACAATTAATTTTCCGCAAATATCGTGGGCGATGTTATGTTCCTTAGCAAATGCAACGAGCTCTCTTCTTCCATCAACACAATTTTTTGCTTTATAACTTCCAGGTTTGTAGTAAATGCCCGAGTGGATTACTCCTGAGTTTCTACCAGTTTGATGATATGCTACCGCATTTTCTTTTTCAAGAACTAAAATTTTCAATTCAGGTCGGTGCAGATTTAACTTGTAGGCCGTTGAAAGTCCAACAATTCCTCCTCCGATAACAATAATGTCGAAGTGCTTATTTTCCATGCAACAAATGTAATGCGTACAGATTAACTTACGAAGTGAAAACTATTTTATTATCTCTGCGTAAAAACACAAAGTCGTGTTAATAACTAGCCATCGAATTATATTTTTAAAACTAAATGAGACCTAAATTTGTTAATTCTAATGCCCTTTATGCGACTAATTAAACGAATAGTTATACTTCTACTTTTTCCTGCAATTTCTTACGCAGGTATTGGCGACAATCCTCTTTTAGGAATAAAATCATCTTCAATGGGTGGAACGATAACAAGCATTGGTTTTGATGGAAGCGCTGCTTTTTATAACCCAGCAACAATGACCTTTTTGAAAAAAAATTATATCAATCTTGGAATTAATTATACTTCACCCAAATCAATATTT
>CAINEC010000095.1 GCA_903847585.1 uncultured Bacteroidota bacterium | reverse complement strand
TGCTATGATCGATAATCCAGATTTCTCCAAATGCGTGATTACTCAGTACAATTTGATCAAGTGTAGGATTGTAATCCACAGAGTTCAAATGAATCCAATCAGCATTCGTAGCGCTTGCATTAAAATTAATATTGACTAATTGCGGTGCGCTTTCTACACTTCCATAATTTGCTTTTGTCGAATCAAACTCTTGTACTAAATGATCCCAAAGATGCCACTCCCAAACAATATTTCCCCCGTTACTTCCTACCGGTTGAATTTCTAAAATTTGTTCGCTCCATAATTTAGGAGTTACTAAACTCGGATTTCTTCCATTCGCAATTGCTGTTGCACTGTTCTTTACTTCCCATGCTATGACTAATACATTTCCATTAGGTAAAGCAAAAATATCATGATGTGGACAATTTAACGAGTCACTTAAAATATAACTCCATACTAAATTTCCATTCCAATCATATTTTTGAATGGCTCCACCTCTACCGCCTGCATTGAAAAAAGTATTCATTGTATTACCAGTTCTGATTAATGAACCATCAACCAAGAGATAAGACCCTAATGCTGGTCGATAGGTGCTTGTCCAAGTTTTAACCTGCTTACCACAACGATCTATCAAATAAGAATTAAAGCTACTCATCGGACTAAACAAAGTATATCCATCAGAAATAGTATTTCCATTATTCTGAATGAGCCCTACTGTTGTTTGTGCATTTACATTGCTAATACTTAAACCTAAAAGGCTTATTAAAACGATACGAATGAATTTCATATTTATAATTTGAAGAAGTAAAGATATATGATTGCGAGTTTTTAATCACAATTATTGGGAGTATATTTGAACAACTAATATTTTCGTCGGATGAACAGTATTGAGAGTAAATTACCACATATAGGTACCACGATATTTACAATTATGTCGGGACTAGCGAATGAAACGGGCGCAATTAATTTAAGTCAGGGGTTTCCAAGTTTTGAAGTTTCGCGCGAGTTGATTGAATTATATCATCAGGCAATGATGAATAATCATAATCAGTATGCACCGATGCCCGGTTTGATTTCATTAAGAGAAGAGTTATCAAAAAAGACGCAGAAACTTTATGGGTCTTATTATAATCCCGATACAGAAATTACTATTACTGCTGGAGGCACACAAGCATTATACACTGCTATTACTGCATTTGTCAATAAGGGTGATGAAGTCATCATTTTTGAACCTGCATACGATAGTTATAAGCCTGCGATCGAATTAGCGGGAGGAGTTGTTAAGCCGTATTCACTAACGCCTCCGAATTACCGAATTAACTGGGAAGAGGTTAAAAGCATGATTACTGATAAAACAAGGTTAATCATGATTAATACACCTCATAATCCTTCAGGAACTATTTTATCGAAGCAAGATTTAGAATCGCTAGCAGAAATTACTAAAGGCACAAATATCATTGTATTAAGCGATGAGGTGTATGAGCATATTATTTTTGATGGAGAAGAACATCAAAGTGTTTGTCGTTTTGAAGATTTGCGAAATAGAAGTTTAATTGTTTACTCCTTCGGAAAAACATTTCATGCTACAGGATGGAAAACAGGATATTGTTTAGGTCCGGAATATATGATGAAGGAATTTAGAAAGGTGCATCAGTTTTTAGTTTTCTCTGTGAATACACCATTACAAGTTGCATTAGCCAGCTATTTAAAAAATGAAGCGCATTATTTATCATTACCTTCATTTTACCAAGCTAAGCGCGATTACTTTATTCGTTTAATTGAAGGAAGTAAATTTAAATTCACTCCTTGTAAAGGTTCTTATTTTCAGTTGTTAGATTATTCTGATTTTTCAGATGAAAAAGATACTGACTTAGCAATACGATTAACCAAAGAATTTGGCATTGCCTCCATTCCTGTTTCGGTTTTTTACTCTTCGGATGTTGATACAAAAATGCTTCGCTTCTGTTTTGCAAAAGACAACGAAACTTTACAACGAGCAGCAGAAAAAATACACGCTATCCAATGAAAAATTTAAAGATTACAACCATACAGGCAAATTTGAAATGGGAAGATGCTGTAGCATCCATCAAACATTTGCATAGTCTCATAAATCGCATCGAGCCAAAATCGACCGACATTATTGTATTGCCAGAAATGTTTAACAGCGGCTTTACGAACAACGTTCAAAAATGTGCTGAAGCAATGGATGGATTTACCATGCAATGGATGCAGGAGACAGCAAAAAGTATGAAGGCTGTTGTTTGCGGAAGCATCATCATCAAAGAGAAAAGTAAGTACAACAATCGCTTTATCTGGATGCGTCCCGATGGCACGTATGAATATTACAACAAGCGCCATTTATTCAGCATGGCGAAAGAAGATACAGTTTTCACGAAGGGGAATAAAGCATTGATTGTTGAATTGAAAGGCTGGAAGATTATGCCACTCGTTTGTTACGACTTACGTTTTCCGATATGGAGCAGGAATATTGATTTGAAGAAAAATTATCGTTATGATGTAATGATTAATGTAGCGAATTGGCCTGCGGTGCGTAGTTATGCCTGGCAACAATTATTAATTGCTCGCGCCATTGAAAATCAATCATACGTTATTGGTGTTAATCGCATAGGAAAAGACGGCAATGATATTCCTTATAACGGCTATTCGTTAGTGTTAGATATGTTAGGTGCGAAATTATCCAACCATAAACCGAATAAAGAAGGGATTGAAACAATCGAACTAAACTATAAGTCTCTTCACAATTTCAGAAAACGTTTTCCTGCTAATAAGGATTCGGATGCGTTTAAAATTACGGGTTAACTCCGTACTCACTCAACACATAAACAAGTGCTGCCATACTACCTGCACCTAATTCTAATTCACGCTGGTTAACATTTTCAAAAACATCGGTTGCTGCGTGATGAACATCAAAGTATCGTTGTGAGTCTGGCACAAAGCCAATTAATAAGGCGCCAACTTCTTTAAGATAATTGATATCCGTACCACCATATCCTTCTTCCCAATACTTCAAATCATAAGGGTAAAATAAATCTTGCTTACTCATCACATGTTGCATCTTCAATGAATCACCATTAAATGAAAATCCTCGAGGAGTAAATCCGCCTTCATCACTTTCAATCGCAGCTATTATTTTTTCATTCCCTTTTTTCGCATAAGCTAATAGTTCCTTTCCTCCGCGACTACCATTTTCTTCATTCGCAAATGCAACAAAGCGAATTGTTCTTTTTGGATGCAACTTCAAATTTTGAAATATTCTCAGCACTTCCAACGATTGCATTACTCCAGCTCCATCATCATGCGCGCCTTCACCCAACTCCCATGAATCTAAATGTCCGCCAATAACAATTATCTCCTCCGGCTTTTCACTCCCTCTTAATTCACCTATTACATTGTAAGATTGTTCGTCGGGAAACACCTCACAAGATTGCTTAAAATAAAACTGCACCCCTGAATTATTTTTAATTGCCTTGCTTAATTCTTCCGCACCCATTGTACTAATCGCACATGCAGGAATTTTTATAATCGTATCGTTATAACCCATTGCACCCGTATGTGGGTTATTATCCATTGCTAATGTCATAGATCTGACAACAACTCCTACTGCGCCATACTTTGCTGCATTCTGCGCCGTTGCCCAACGATATCCTGCTGCTTCTCCGTAGGCATCAAACGTATGTACAAAAGAAGATTTCATCGGATGATTCATAAAAACAATCTTTCCTTCAATCTTTTCACGCCCTAGCTTTTTTATTTCTTCAAAATCATGAACCTCTATAACAGGTGCGCATATCCCCTTTTTAGAGGTAGCAACACTTCCTCCTAAGGCACAAATAGCAACATCCGTTTTTTTACCATTTACTTTATAATGCGCTTGCTCTTTTTGTCCACGTGCCCAATGTGGAACGGTTACTGGCTGTAAAAAAGTAGTATCTAGTTTCTGATCAATACAAAGTTGATGAACATACTCAACCGCTTTTTCACCGTTGAGCGAACCACTTAAACGAGGACCAATATTTTTACATAAATATTTTAATCGAGGATAACATTCACTATTGGTAAGTGCTTGCTGAATTATTTTAGAAATGATCAGTGAGTCGGACTGTTGCGCCTTAGCTGTTACACAAAAGAAGAAAGCGAGTAGTACAAGTAATTTTTTCATTCGTATGATTTGTGTTTCAAAAATACACAATCATTTGAATAAAGTATTACTTAACAGATTGAACTTTCAAATAAACAGCTCCTTGATAATTATCGGTTGCTGGACTTAATCCATCATCTTTAAGCACTAGCTTGATGCGATCTTTTGCAACACCTTTTTTGATCAATACATTTTGTACTGCTTTCAAACGAGGTAAACTCAATTGTTCCTTATCACGGCTATCTGCAACTAAGGTTACCTGATAGTTGCTATTAAACCAAAGACTGTCATATACTGGCTCCACAACATCAATCACCTGAATCTGATCAACAGCTGTACTATTGCGTTTAAATGTCATGTAGTTAGCAGACACTTCATTAATAGTGGGTTCATCAAACTTTGGAGCAGTTAATGGTTGTGCAGGAGAAACTGCAATTTGTAAATCATTATCTGATTCAGTAATGATTACCATTTCAACATCCTTCTTGATTAACTCAGGCGCACTATCACGAACCACGATTTCTTGTTCGGGAATTTCAAGTGGTGCCGTTAATGCTACTTTTTCATCTTGAACCGGTAAGATTGCTAAATTCTCTTCCGGTAATACCTGCGCATTTTTAGGAGCTAATACTTCAGAAATTTCTTCACGCTCTTCGATAACTAATGGATTTGTTAATTCAATTTTATCAGTTGACTTAATCTCATCTTCTACTTCTACAATATTAATTGGAGTTGCTGTTTTCACATTTTCTATTGCAACCATTTCTGTATCACGATCTGCAATAACTAATGGAGCATTTAAAGAAACAGGTTGCTCGTTGATAATATTTTCTTCTGCCTCAACAATTTCAATTTCCTTGAATTCATGCTTAGGAGTTATCGTTGCTAAGTCTTCTCTTTCTTCAATAACCAATGGTGCAGTAAGCTCAACTTTGTTTTCAGCTTTAATAACATCTGTTTCTTCTGCGTTATTATTCGCTATTACTACTGGCGATTTGCTTTCTACCTTCGCGATATCTTCTTTATCAGGAATAACTAATGGCTTTGTTAAAGGAACACGTTGTTGCTTGATGATTTTAGCCTCTTTCTCCTTAACCACAATTGGCTTAGCTTCTTTTGATTCCATTACTTCCGCAGTTAACATCGCTTGTTTATCAAGACTGTCTTTAACTGCCTTCTGATTTTCTTTCACTGATAATTTCTTCGGCTCTTTAATTTTTGCCTTTGGCTGATAGGTCAATGTTAATTCAAAGGCACCGTTACCATTAGTTAATCCGCTAATGTTAACATCATATGAAACACCTACCATCCAATTCGACATTTGATAACCACTATAAACTGCGAGCGCATCATTTGCACGATAAATAATTCCTCCTTCAACACCTTTATTTTCTTCGAGATTAATTTTAGCAATCGCAGAAGTAATAAATTCATTTGCTACTCCCTGATGTACAAAGTAACATGTCGACTGTAATTGTACCTGATCACTTACAGGATAAACAAATCCTCCATACACATTCGACTTCATATTCGTCTTGCTCGTTTCATTCAAGAAAGTTTCTTTTGGCTGATTGATATGAAACAATGAAAATCCTACGAATGGTTTCAGCTTTTCTTTCTTCGCAGTGCGCACCCATAAACCACCAACATTAAAATCTGGTCGAATGGATTTTGTATTAGTAAATGTTTCTTGCGTTGTGTTTGATGGCGAATACCCAATATCAGCAACATACTGATCATCGAAGGTCATATTTAACGGATTAAAGCTATGTTGTATTAATCCGACTTGTACACCACCAATAAAACTATTCTTCTTTGTTTTATAATTATACGATAATCCTCCGTTAAAATACAACTGACGGAAACCTGTCTCGCCAGCTGTGTTATTCAACACATTCGCATCGAAGGTAAATCCGTTTACTTTTTTATTAAATGCAATTCCTTGCGTTTTGAAAGGCGCGATGTTATTCCATTGCGTACGATACAACATCGTAATTTGCATGTTGTTGTTATCAGAAAGCGCCACTGCAGGATTCACCATTGAGGCCAATCGGTTGACCTGTGTAAAATGAGGATCCTGCGCATCTGCTTTCACAAACGCGATCATCAAAAATAATATGCTTAGAATCCTTTTCATTTTATTAATGTGATACTTCCTTTTACTTCTTTTGGAATGCCAGCGTCGGTTAATTTAATTTTATAGACGTACGTTCCGTTATTTACAATTTCACCATTAGATGATCCGTCCCAAGTTGGATTAGATGCATCTGCATGATATACTGCTTTACCCCATTGATTAAAGATGAGCATGTCCTCAACAATCACTTCGCTGCCACGAACGCGGAATAAATCATTCTTCCCATCGTTATTAGGAGTGAAGGTTGTTGGAATAAACAGATCAGTTTTAACATGGATGTCTACATTCTTCTGAATTGAATTGCTACATCCAGTTTGTGTATTTGTTGCAACTAACGTAATAGTATATACGCCATCTACAGTGAAGATGTATTCTGGACTTTCAAGATTAGAAGAATCTATTCCATTGAAATTCCAGCTGTAAGCATCAGCACCACTACAAGAAGGATTAAAAGTTGTAACATAACTTCCATTATCCATTTCTACGTTTTGCGAGAAATCAACTGTTGGCAATGGATTTATATTAACCTGAATCTTTTCACGATTAGTTGCTGAACAACCGTTAATTGTTACAGCATCTAAATAAATACTGAATGGGGTTAACACATTTGTTTGAACAAAACTATTTCCAGAAGCGATGATACT
>CAINEC010000094.1 GCA_903847585.1 uncultured Bacteroidota bacterium | reverse complement strand
ATAATCGTTATGGTGCCTGGCACCCAACAATACCAAGTATTTTTATCGGACATCAACTTTATTTGCAAGCACCGAATGCATTTTCAAAGTTTGTAGAACCGTTTTTATTTTACCTGCATAAACAGTTTTTAAAACGATTTAATAAAATCTGGATCCCTGACTTTCCGGAAAATGATAATTTAAGCGGAGTACTTTCACATCACTCAAGCATTCATCAAAACTTCAATTGTGAGTTTATAGGTGCGTTATCTCGTTTGAAGAAGGAAGAATCGAATCATCCTGACAATGCCTACGAAATTGCTGTGCTTATTTCCGGACCAGAGCCACAACGCAGTTATTTTGAAGAAGCATGTATCAACGAAGCAAAACGAGTAAATAAAAAAACAATCATTGTTAGAGGTAAACCAAGTTTTGAAAAAAAATCGACTGATGGAAATATCACAATGGTTTCGCATTTAGACAATCAAGAGCTCAGCTCAGTATTATCACAAGCGAAGTATATTGTTTGTCGCTCGGGCTATTCGACATTAATGGATCTTGCAGCACTTAATAAAACTGCACTTTGTATTCCTACTGCCGGACAAACCGAGCAACTTTATTTGGCCAAGTATTTATCAAAGCAACATAAAATCGCTTTTCAGCAACAAACAAATATGGACTGGGAGAAAGGACTTAATTCACTGATTAATGTTGCGCCTTTGTCATATTCTTCGGAAGACTTGCTCGAAAAAGCCATCGATTCACTTTCATTCTGATTTTTTCTTTAAGTTTGCAACGCGTTAAGGTTCCCGCTTAAAAGCGGAATTAAAAGGGAATCCGGTGTGAATCCGGGACAGTCCCCGCTGCTGTAAACAGCTTTGGCAAATGCCATTGAATGCAACAACCACTGTGAAAACGGGAAGGTGCATGAACTGTAAGTCAGAAGACCTGCCTCAATGCCATAACAAAGAAACCTTCGGAGGAAAGGTATCCATTGTACAGCGTATAACGGCTATGCCTTTACGCATCATGGATATTTTTCTCCACATAAATTTATATCTATGAAAACCATCATTTCTATTATTGCAGCTTGTTTAACAGTTTTATTTTTTACTTCTTGTGAAGACACTCCCCCTATTCCTAACTCGTCTGTGCCGAATAATTTAAAAGGTGTATTTATTTGCAATGAAGGGTCCTTCGGACAAGGTAACGGAAGTATTTCGTTTTTAAATTCTGATTCAGGAACTTTTAGCTTAGATCTATATCAAGCAGCGAACAATCTTCCTTTAGGTGATGTTGTTCAGTCGATATCATTATTTGATAACCGCGCATTTATTGCAGTAAACAACTCTCAAAAAATGGAAGTCGTTTCCTTGCAAAACTTCAAACGTTTAGCAACTATTAATGGACTATCATCACCAAGATACTTTGTAGGTAATGGGAATAAAGGATATATTTCAGATTGGATCTCTAACAAAGTGTATGTTTTAAATTTAAATTCATATCAGATCATAGATACAATTCCTACGGGAAGTGGCCCAGAAGAAATGGCGATTGTAAACAACAAATTATTTGTATGCAATAGCGGTGGATTTGGAGATGATAGCACCATAACTGTGGTAGATATCAATTCTAATTCAGTGATTACAAACATCACTACTCCACTTAACCCCTCTTCAATCAAGCTTGATAAAGACGGAAATATCTGGGCACTATGCAAAGGAAGTTTAGGAAGTGATTTTACTCCAACACCAGATGATGCAGCAGGTGCATTAATTCAAATAAATCCTTCAAATAATGTTATCGAACAACAATTCACTTTTGCATATAACAGTCATCCAGTAAAAATGCAGATTAATAAAACAAAAGATGAATTATACTTTTTAGATGGTGAATATGGATATGCTGGAGAGATTAAAAAGTTGAGTATTTACGCAGCTACTCAATCGCCAGCAACGATTGTCAGTTCTTCTTTTTACGGATTAGGAATTAATCCAACTACGAATGAGATTTACGCAGGACGAGGAGATTTTTCTGGAAGAGCCTATGTATTGCGCTTTACTTCGGATGGTACATTAATCGATTCAGTGCTTGCAGGAATTGCCCCGAATGGATTTGCGTTTAATTAAGTTATTTGCTCAATAATAAATCATCAGTAACAGCAGTGTTACTTATATGATTTGCGCGGTCGCGAATGTAAAATTGAAAACGACCTTGCGTGCTTAGTAAAATTAAAGCACTGATATAATCCATACGATAGGTTACAGTAGCTTCAATCGATTTACTATTTCCAGGAGGCTCGATGTATTGCATGCGTTGATTAAACTTCACCTGAACACTATCAAAATAAATGGTTGTATCGCAATTAGTAGTGATGTCTGTTACTTGTGTCCATATTTTTTTCGGACGATACCCAGCTCCACTTTTTTCTTCGTAAGCGATATATAAGTTACTATTATCAGCACCACATGATGCATTAAACTCGCCTTCTTGAAATCCAATATCACCATCACCATCTTTAATTGTAAAAACAAAATCAACAGCTGTATCAACCCCAGCTGCATCAGAATAAGTAATAAAATTATCGAATGAAACTTCTGGAGTATTAGATAAAGTTTGATCTTTTTTACAAGAGCCAATCATTAGAACAACAACAAAAATCGATAGAAAATATTTAAACATAATGCTAAAGTAATAATTTGAAATAAGACTACGATGGTTTGAAAATTAATGCGGATCTATCTTTGTTCCCTAATAAATCTTTTGCTGCCGTTTGAATATCTTTTGCAGATACACTCTTCACTTTAGCTCTTATTTCATCCACCGATATAACAGAACCAAAATTTAAAAACGCTTTTGATCGTGATAACAATACACTTAATCTGTTCTCTTGCGCCATCATAATTTGTCCAAGCAATTGCTCACGATATTGCTGAAACAATTTATCGCCTAAAGGCTGATCACATAACTTCTTCAACTCTTGATTCGCCAACTTCAAAGTTTTTGTAAAATGCTTTTGATCTGTCGCGAAATACAAAAAGAAAATACCGGTATCACTGTAGGTATGATAGCCCGACTCAATGGTATACGTGAAGCCGTATTTCTCTCGAACATTTAAATTCAATCGTGAATTCATGCCTGGTCCGCCTAATAAATTATTAAGCAACACCAATGTATAACGACGAGGATCATTTAATGCATAAGCTGGGATTCCACTGATATAATGCACCTGTGAAATAGACTTCGGAATTTCAACTTCTGATGATTGATATTTTTTAAAAGCGCCGCGTTTAGGGATGGAGGTAGATGATTTTTTCCCGCCGAAAAATTCTTCAGCAAGAGCGACTGCCTTCTCTAAACCAATCGATCCACTCACTGAAAAAACCGTTACCGATGGATGGTAATTTCGTTTTATAAAATCAGTTATGCTTTTGCGTTTAAATGAACGCAACGACTTTTCAGTACCTAATATCGGATGTCCTAATGAATGACCTTTAAAAACCTGCCCTTCGAAATCATCAAAAATCTGCTCATAAGGAGTATCCTGATAAGAATGAATTTCATCAATAATTACATCCTTTTCTTTTTCTATTTCTTTCTCAGGAAAAGTTGAATTATGAAAAATGTCTGCGATTAATTCTACCGCACGAGGCAAATATTGGTTCATCACAGAGGCATGCAAACAAGTTTCTTCTTTGGTAGTGTAAGCATTTAAATCTCCTCCAATAACCTCTAGTCGATTTAAAATATGATACGACTTTCTATTCTTTGTCCCCTTGAATAAGCAATGCTCAATATAATGCGCGAGTCCTTCTTCATTCTTGCCCTCATCGCGTGTACCCGCCTTCACCATTACGGCAACGTGAGAGACTACCGCTGTTGGATGATGTTCGTATAAAACTTTTAATCCGTTTTTGAGAATAACGGTTTCGCTATTTAACATGTACAAACTTACTTAAGAGTGGTGAATATTCCATCGAATTTAGAAATTCTTGCCCCCGAATTTTACCTTTGCATGAACAAAACACCGATAGCTTTGTTTATTTGCTTTATTTATCTATGAAAAAACTATTCTTCGCTTCATTATTTCTTCTTTCTAGCATCATTACCTTCGGACAAGAATGCAAGGTAACAGGGATGATCACCAACGCTATTTCAAACGAACCCTTACCATTTGCTGTGGTAGTTTTGAAGAATGGAGCATCGGTAACAAGTACAACATCTGATACCCTCGGGAATTATTTATTAAAAATAGACAAGCCAGGAACCTATAATATTGAAGTAATCTTAACAGGATTTATCAAGCAATCTGTTTTTGAAGTCATCATGCAGCCTAACAAAACAGCAATTGTGAATGTTGCGTTAGAAGAGGATGTGAAAAAATTAAATGAAGTTGAGATTACCGCCCCCGTATTTATCAAAAGAGAAGAAAGTCCTGTTTCAGTACGTACCTTAGGTGTTGCGGAAATCAAGCGTAATCCTGGAGGAAATAGAGATATTTCAAAGGTTATTCAATCGTTGCCGGGAGTAGCATCTGTTCCTACTTTTCGCAATGACCTGATCGTTAGAGGTGGTTCATCCAATGAAAATCGTTTTTATCTTGATGGAATAGAAGTACCAAACATCAATCACTTTGCAACGCAAGGCGCATCTGGTGGACCTGTTGGAATGTTAAATGTGGATTTTATTCAGGATGTAGATTTTTACTCGGGAGCCTTTCCTGCGAATAGAGGAAACACAATGAGCTCGGTATTAGATTTCAAATTTAAAGATGGCAGAAATGACAAACCATTTTATTCGCTCACGTTAGGCGCGAGTGATTTGGCTACTGTGTTTGATGGACCCATTTCAAAAAACTCAACATTAATTGCTTCATATCGTCGCTCGTATTTACAGTTTTTATTTAGCGCATTGGGATTACCTTTTCTACCTATCTATAATGATTTTCAATTCAAGTACAAGATTAAACCAGACACCAAAAATGAATTTACATTTATTGGATTAGGTGCATTTGATAATTTCAAATTAAATCTTGATGCAAACGAAACAGATGAACAAAAGTATTTATTAGGTACTCTTCCATCCTACCAACAATGGAATTATACGATTGGTGGATCTTATCGCCATTATTCTAAAAATCGTTTTACTACGATTGTATTAAGTCGTAATCATTTGAATAATTCAAGTAATAAATATGAAAACAACGACTTGACTTTATCAGCAGGCAAAATATTAGATTATCAATCATCGGAAATTGAAAACAAAGTCCGCATTGAAGAAACAGTCCGAATTCAGAATTGGAAAATCAATTACGGAATTGGTATCGAAGATGCGAATTACACGAACAGCACTTTTAACAAACTACCAAATAATATTACGTTAGATTTTAAATCGGCTATCAATTTTCAAAAATACAGTGGCTTCGGACAAATCAGTAAAACATTTGCTAAAGCGAATACAACCGTTTCCTTCGGAACAAGAATAGATGGAAATAATTACGGAAGTAAAATGAAGAATCCATTGGACCAATTTTCTCCTCGTATTTCACTAACTACAAAAATTTATAAATCGTTTAACTTTAATGCCAGCAGCGGGATTTATTATCAACTACCTGCCTATACCATTTTAGGATTTAAGAATAACGTCGGCGCATTTACAAATAAGAATATTCCTTACATCCGCAATAAACAAGTTGTAGCAGGATTAGAATATCTATCGAATAAAAACATCCGCATCACGGTAGAAGGATATTATAAGCTATATGAAAATTATCCTTTAAACTTAATCGATTCGATTAGTATTGCCAACCAAGGAAGCGACTTTGGAGTAGTGGGAAATGTACCAGTGGATGCAAACTCTAAAGGCAGAGCTTATGGTGTCGAGTTATTAGTACAACAAAAGTTATATAAAAATTTCTACGCATTACTTGCATACACGTATGGCAAGAGCGAATTCACCAATGGCGACGATAAATATGTCGCTTCGGGCTCCGACTTTCGTCATACCTTAAGTTTAACAGCTGGAAAAATATTCAAGAAGAATTGGGAAGCGGGAGTAAAATTCAGAATGAGCTCAGGTGCGCCTTACACTCCGAACAATTATGCAGCAAGTGCATTGATTTCAAATTGGTCAGTAGCAGGACAGGCTATACGCGATTACAGTTTACTTAATACAGGAAGGACAAATACATTTACACAATTAGACATTCGTGTTG
This sequence comes from uncultured Bacteroidota bacterium, assembly GCA_903847585.1. Classification (GTDB taxonomy): domain Bacteria; phylum Bacteroidota; class Bacteroidia; order AKYH767-A; family OLB10; genus CAINEC01. The sequence goes on along the minus strand of CAINEC010000094.1, from coordinate 2,610 downwards.
ACAAGAAATACTTCTTTAAAAAGTCGGCTTTGAATTTTTATTTAGACATTCAGAACTTCTTAAATCAAAAGACTTATTTCAATCCGTATTTAACAGTAGTGCGTGACGTGAATGGATCTCCTGAAATTGACCCTGACAAACCAGACTCTTATAAATTAAAGGAGTTAGAAAATTCATCTGGCACGGTAGTACCTACGTTGGGAGTGATATTTGAGTTTTGAAAATCTTTATTAAATTATTCGTCCCAACCACTCGAAATCAAACTGTCAATTTCGACTTTCAACTTGGGTAAATGATTTATCAAAACTGACCAAATATTCTCATCAGAAATACTATCATAGGAATGAATTACTTGATTTCGCAATCCTATTATAGCCCTGGTATTACTTATTTTTTCGGAAAATGATTGATCGCGATTTAAAATTCGCTTAACAGCCTCTCCAATTATTTATAAATTCCTCTCGACGGCTCTTTTTAAAACAAGATTCTTTTTATACTCAAAAAAATCTTTGGGTTGACCGTCAAAAAAACTCTCGATTTCGTCAATACTTAATTTAATATCAAAAAGCCATTTTAGAATTCTTTCATCCATAAATCAGAGACTTTGATTTATTTATCGACTTTATCAAAACTGGATTACGCAAGGTTTGCTCTTCTAATAAGTCAACCTCTCTCCCAAACAAATCTTCTAGTTTATCTTTAAATGCAATATAATTATCGAGATAATTTGAGAGCTCCATAGATTTAAATTTAACTAACAAATCAATGTCGCTTTTATCATTAAAATTCGAATTTAGAACTGAACCGAATAGATACATCTTATCGACATTGTATAAAACACAAAGTCTTTTAATATCATCCATATTTTGTTCTACAATTCCCATAACAACAAATTTAATTAAAAACAACAGTTAAATCAAGTAACTATAACGCATAGTTCTACCTAACCTATTGTATCAACACTCTCTTACTAACCACCCCATCTTCTTTACTAAGTGAAATCAAATAAACACCTGCAGGTAAATTAAATGTCTGCATAGAAAGCGAGTTCTTTCCTTGATTGAGTTCACCTTCAAAAACAGTTTCAATAAGCTGACCGTTTAAATCTTGTAAAGTAATTTTAACTTTCTGCATTTTGTTATTGATGATTTCTAACGTTGGATGAGACGATGAAATAACAGTCATACTAAATACATCCGCAACATTGTTATCAATTCCAGTTGGCAGAATCACAACCGTATCATTTTTATTTGACAAAGAGGCACTGCAACTATTTGGACCACCATAAACCGACAGAGCTGTGATATACTGTCCGGGCGCGCTGTAATTCACAACAGTATTCTGCTGACTAGAAGTCAAAGGTGAGCCACCATTAAAGAACCAACTCCAACCGCTCGGATTAGATGAACATGAACCATAGTACTGAACCTGATTTCCATTAACTACATGCGTAATAACAACAGGACAGATCTGCGCTTGGGTTAGCCCACTAAATAATATTAAAGCAGAAATCAAAAAGAATTTTTTCATGCGTTTTATAGATTTTCAATTATTTTTTTTTGATTTATTTAATTCTTCGCCTTATTTTTTTGGGATCCTTGCGAGTATCGAAAACTGAAATTATTATAAGATTTTTATCTTTGATTTTATAAAACAAAAAGTATTCTTTAACTAAATGAGCTCTGATTTCTTTGGCATTTGTTCTCTTTCCTAAATTGGGGTATTTTGACAAAAGCTCAACACGATTAAATATCATTTCACTGAGTTTTAAAGAATATAAATCAGATTTATTTCTTTCCACCCAATAATTTAAAATTTGTGATAAATCGATTAACGCTTTCTCTGACCAAACTATTTTGAAAGCCATTTTGCAATTTCTTTTTTGACTTTACTGTGCGAAAGAACTTTCCCCTCTGCTACATCTTTAAGTCCTTTTCGAATGCTAGCTTTTTGCAAACTTGAAAGATGCATAACCTCTTCAGTTTCTTCTGAAAGACTAAGCATTTTAAAAACACTTTCTAAAAGCGACTTGTCCTTTGTTTCTTTCAATTTTGAAATAATGCGCTTTTGCATTGCCAAGGTTGTCATAATTTTAATTAATTTATTTAAACGAAAATAAAAAAAATAGTAGCCGAAACAAAGAAATTTAACTTGTATTATCAATAATAGATCCTACTTAATACAAAAAAGCCAACAATAATCTAATTACTGTTGGCTTTCGATTTAAATTCCCTTAAGATTTATCAGCTATTAAGTGACCTACATTTTATTAATGAAGTTCCCAATCATATCGCTAAACTGATACCCATCAACAATACGGTCTTTCGATAATTTATCAAAGGATACTAATCCCCAAAGAATAAACTCTTTGATAAAGTAAATATCTTCTTTCGAAATTTCAGGTTGGTATTTTTGAATTAATTCATCTAATGGTTTTATGCGATCTAGCTGAGCTTTATATTCTGCATCACTTACATCATCTAACAATTCAAATCCTGACTCATTAAAAAACCATTCAATTATTTTTGCATAAGGACTCTTATCTGGATTCTTTTCCAACTTTTCAATCTTCGGAAAATAAGCAGGGAAATAACTTTTAATCGCATCATT
>CAINEC010000093.1 GCA_903847585.1 uncultured Bacteroidota bacterium | reverse complement strand
CCGCGAGCAATACCTGGGATTTTCTCAGAGCCGAAAAACATAAGGATGAAAAGTAAGATGACCATTACTTCTCCACCGCCAAGGCTCTCAAGGAATAAAACAACCGATAAATTCATTTTGCAAAGATAGAGGGTATTTTTTTAATGTCGCTTACTTGGTGATTTCGTAAATCGGAAATCCTTTGTTGGCATTCGGCAAATTGGTGTTTAACAAAAACGATAAAGTAGGAGCAATGTCGGTAATGTTGATAGGTCTTGTTGTAGATCCTTGCGTGATGCCTGTTCCCATCCATAATAGAGGCACATGTGTATCGTAAGAGTAGGGTGAGCCATGTGTGGTTCCCTGCTTTCCGTTGCCACCATATAAATTTTCTATCCAACCAGGTGCATATACTACAATCACATCTCCCGAACGCTCCGGGTGATAACCATTTTTGATTCGTACCATTAATGGATCAACCGAAACATTGTTTTTTAAGGTCTCACCGGCTACGCACATATAAATACCTTCAATAATATTCGATAAGTATTGAGCGATTTTAGTTTGAACGTCTTCCAGATTTAATTTGTCCTCTGCAATGGACTTTCTGTTTAAATAAACCTGGTTGTTATCGTAACAGCTAAAATATTTAGCAGTGCCATATTGCTGTTTTAGGTAATCAATTACGGTATCGTTAATGACTCTTGCATTGATAAAGCCTGCGTTCAATTTTACATCAATCAATGATTGTGGATTTTGAATCGCTGCATGATCAGCAGTTAGAAATACGAGGTAATTATCTTTTCCGCATTTCGCATCTAAAAATGCAAATAAATCTTCCAGGTCTTTATCTAAGCGAATGTAGGTGTCTTCTAACTCAATTGCATTGGTTCCAAATTGATGTCCTACATAATCAGTTGCAGAAAAGCTCACACATAAAAAGTCTGTAATCGCATCTTCGCCCATATGCTCAGCCGTTATAGCTTCTTTTGCGATATCTTTCGTCATGGTATTTCCAAATGGCGTACGACGAACTAAATCCCAGCTCGTCCCTTTAAAAGCTGGTAAATTATGAGGGAATACTGGTTTTTCTTCGCCTTTAAATTTCATTTCATAAGGAGAATCATCGACATCACTTTCTGTGTATTGCTCAATTGGTAAAAGTGTATTCCACGGTTTTGATAAATACAAATCAGGATATTTTTTGTTGTTGAAATTCTTTACCCATTCAGGTAAATCAGTCATGTACCATGTGCTCGTAATCCAGTTGGCTGTATAACCATCAAACCAATATGCGGCATCAGCAGCGCGTCCCGCAGGTAAAATTGCACCACGGTCTTTTAATGAGATACCAATTACTTTAGACTTTCCTTGTGTTGTCAATTGCAATTCGTCGGTAATGGTAGTCGTTAGTAAGTTGTTTGGCGACATTCTACCGGGTCCGCTTTCTCCTCCAACACTCTTGACATTGCGGTCGTAGACGCAGTAAATAGTATCATTCGATTTACGTACATACCAGTCGTTAGATACAATGCCATTTAACATGGGTGTTGTGCCAGTATAAATACTTGCATGTCCTGGACCCGTAAATGTAGGAGCGTAATTGTAATT